>SLQX01000244.1 GCA_007131245.1 Bacteroidales bacterium | reverse complement strand
TGCCATAATTTAAAATATTAAATTTATTACTAATTGCTTGTCTATTTCTAAAATGTTTAATAAAATTGTACCATCAAATCGGCCCGATAAAATTTACAAAATACATGGGCCAAAACACTGACAAACGAAAAGAAGATCTTAATTTTATGGTACTTTTCTAAAAAATTTGTCTAACGCTCAAACGTATCATAAAAAAACACAGAAAATGAAATCATTTTTTAAACACGAAACAACTGAGGTTACCAACGAAAGCCGTTTAGTCCAGCAAAAAGTCCGCATTATTCAAACCATATCACAAAGCGGGCAGGGAGTAACTGTACCCGAAATCTGCAAGGAGCTAAAAATCAGCACCCCCACAGGTATTAAGCTGATTAATGAACTACAGGAAGATGGCTTTCTCTCTGTTGCCGGGAAGAAAAAAACCCTTAACGGGCGCAAACCCTCTATTTATAAACTAAAAAATGATGTTGGATTTTATGCTTTGAGTGTTGAAATTTTACTGAAACGAATCACGGTGGGAATTATTGATTCGCGCCTTAACACCACTTACTACAGGCAAAACACCGACTTTATCCTGGAAAACACCCCCCAATGTCTGCAAAAAGTTGAATCTTTTATCCAGGAATGTGTTAACAACTCGGGTATCCAGCCGGAAAACATCCTGGGCATGGGTATGGGAATCACAGGACGTGTTAAAAACGAAACAGGAGAGTCACTCACTTTTTTCAACTTCATGGATCAACCCCTGGGTGAATATTTCTCCCAAAAGTTTGATTTACCGGTTTTTCTCAATAATGACACACGATGTTTTGGACAAGCAGAAAAAATCATAGGTAAGGCGGCTAAAGCCAACCATGCCATCGTGATTAACTTAAGTCGTGGACTGGGTACCAGTCTTATCATAGACAACAAAATTGTCAATGGAGGAATGGGCTTTGCCGGAGAGTTGGGACACATGCAATTTGGGAACAAAGAGAAAGTTTGCCTCTGCGGAAAAAGAGGGTGTTTAGGAAACGATGTGGGAGGATTTGCCCTGGAAGAAAACTTTATGGAGAAAATTAAGCAGGGCCAGAAAACCATTGTAGACTTTCCGGAAGATATCTCCTCCCTCCGCTACGATGAAATACTTACCGCCGCACTTAATGGCGATGAGCTTTGCATCAAACTGTTGCAGGATATGGGATACAAGCTTGGGCATGCCCTGGGCAATATTGTAAACCTGCTCAACCCCGAGCTTATTATTATTGGGGGGAAGTTTGCAAGATTACAAAAACTGCTGCTTGACCCTGTAAATACCGGGCTTACAAGCTCAGCCCTGTCAAACCCATTGAACCACTGCAAAATAGAGTTTTCTGAGCTTGGTGATCTGGGTGGTCTTAAAGGGGCAGCAGCTCTGGTTTTTTCAAATTACAAACTGATTAAAGACTAATAAAAATTGATGCCCCTGCAAACCTTTGCATTGGGCGCTTTAACTAAAAAAAAAGAAATCTATGGTATACAAAAATCTCAAAAGCCTGCTTATCGTACTCTTGCTGGCAGGTATCAATTTAGCAGGTTTTGCCCAAAGAACCATCACCGGAGTGGTTTTTGACCATGAAGGCAATACCCTGCCAGGTGCAACGGTTGTTGTTGAAGGTACAACCATCGGAGCCACCACCGACTTAAACGGGGAGTTTTCCCTGGATATTCCCGAGGACAAACAGTTCATTGAAGTGTCTTTTGTGGGGTTTCTCAGCGAAAGCATCAGTGTGGAGGACACAGATTATGTTGAAGTTGAGCTTTTCCCAACCCTGGAGCAGCTGCAGGAAGTAGTGGTAACAGCCTTGGGTATTAAGCGCGATCAAAAGGCCCTGGGGTATGCCGTAGAAAGCGTGGATGCAGACGACTTTCAAAACATGTCGCGCATCAACCCCATCAATGCACTGGCCGGGCAAATGTCGGGCCTCCAGGTAAGTGCCAGCGGAAGCGGGCCGGGGGGAAGCACCAAAGTATTGGTCAGGGGGGTAAACTCCCTTACCGGCAGCAATGAACCCCTCTATGTGATTGACGGTGTACCGGTTGACAACACAGGTGGAGTGGCCGGAGGACAATTTGGTGGCTTTGACTACGGTAGTGCCATCAACAATATTAACATGGACGACATTGAAAGTATTTCAGTGTTGAAGGGGGGGGCTGCCTCAGCTTTGTACGGATCGCGAGGACAAAACGGGGTTATCATGATCACCACCCGTAGCGGCTTCCAGGAAGAAGGGATTGGAATATCTTACCAAACCTCCTTTTCTGTTGATGACCCACTTATCACCCCTGAGTTCCAAAACCAATTCTCACAGGGCTCCTCGCGGCAGTTTGACCGTACAGCAACACGGAGCTGGGGCGATAAAATGACAGGCCAGGAGGTAGTGAACTTTCTTAACCAGGATCAGGTGCTCACCACCAACACCCAGGACCCTTACTCCTTTTTCAGGCGGGGCACCAACTTCGACCAATCGGTTACCCTTAACAAAAGAGGTGAATCCAACAGCATTTACTTTTCAGCATCCTGGAACCAAAACGATGGCATCATGCCCCATAATGCATTTGATCGTAAATCGTTCAACCTGCGTTACGACTCGGAGCTTTCTGACTTTATCAGCTTTGACGCCAGGGCCAACTATATCAACCAGCAGGTGGAAAACCGCCCCAATTTGGCCGGCTCACCCGACAACCCCATCTATTTGTTTGCATCAATGCCCCGCTCTATCGAGCTGGAGCAACTGGAAACCTTCAGGACGGTTGACGGGTATCCGGTAGTATGGAACAGCCGCTATGATGTAAACCCCGATGGAAGCATCAGGTGGCACCAGGAGCCCCCGGCGTTTGCCCAATCCCCGCTTTTGCAAAACCCTTACTGGGCCACTGAACTCAACACCAACCAGGATACCCGCAACAGGTTGATGGGGTTTGGAGAAATTAACTTTGATTTCAGTACCTGGTTTGACCTGGACTTCGACCTGGACTTACAACTAAAAGCAGGTATTGACTATTACCAGGACCGCCGGGAGAGAATTACCGCCACCAACACACACTATGTGCTTGATGGTAATGCGCGGGGAGAGTTTTACCGTGGTGAAGTGATGGAGCAAAATTACGACCTGCTTATCACCTACGGAAACCAGTGGGGTGATTTTTCAACGGTGGCCTCTGTGGGAGGTAACATCATGAATCGCAGTACACGCTCTCTTTCATCACAATCCACTGCAGGACTTATAAACGAGGTGGGCCCCTATGTTATCCAAAACTTCAACAATCCTATAACCAACCAGGGAATTTCCGATATGGAAATACACTCACTCTACGGATTGGTCAGTACCGACTGGCGCAGAGCCATCTTTCTTGATTTAACCCTGCGCAACGACTGGACAAGTGTATTGGCTCCGGACAACTGGTCCTATCTTTATCCCTCCATCAGCTCCAGCATCCTTTTGGAAGAATTTTTTGAAATGCCCCAATACGTGGACATGCTTAAGTTACGTGGTTCATGGGCGGGTGTAGGCAGCGGAGGATCATTTGCCTCGCAAAGATATTTTCAGTATGGCACCAACCCGGGACAATACCTGGGGCTGGCCTATGGCAGCATACCCACTTTTCGCCCGGAATATAACCTGAAAAGCGAATTTACCATCTCGCAGGAAGTGGGAATCGAGTCCATATTGTTTGGAAACCGGTTCAACCTGGATATTTCTTATTACCAAACGGGTACAGAAGACCAGATTTTCCGCGCCCCCATGGCACCCTCATCCGGTTTTAATACAGGTGTTGTAAATGCAGGTTATATTAAAAACAGCGGGATAGAGCTGCAAACCAACCTGAGAATCATTGAAAATGATCAGTGGAGATGGTCTGCAGGATTTAATTTTACCCGCCAGTGGAGCAATGTGGACGAACTGGGTGATGAAATCGACATTCTTAACCTGGGTGGTATTGATGAAGGCGTATATATTGCTGCACAATACAACCAGCCCGTTGGCCTTATCATGGGAAGTGCTTTTGCCCGCGATGACAACGGAAACATTTTGCTGGACAGTGAAAGATTACCCATCGTACAGAGAACAGAAGATGGCGCCATTGATTATGAACAAAATATTGGCAACTCATACCCCGATATCCTGGCGGGCTTTAACACCAACATTGCCTATCAACGTTTTGTGCTGGGCATACAAGTTGACGCTAAACTTGGCCACGATATCTTTTCACTCACCAATTTGCGTGGGGCACAACACGGCACCTTTGGTTTCACCTCAGAAGGAAGAGATGAATGGCAAAGAGCCGTGGAGTTGGCTGCCGCCGGTGACAACCTGAGCCCGCAGGATTTTGACAGAGGGTTTGAGGTAGAGGGAGTGAAAGATGGTGAAAAAGGCACCTACTATGTAAACCCCCAAAGGTACTGGGACCGGGTAGCCGATATCCATGAAGCATTCTTGTATGATGCCTCCTACATTCGACTGCGTCAAATCAACCTGGGCTTTAACCTGGATCCCGCCTGGCTGGGCAACCTCAATGTAAGAGAGATGTCAGTATCTGTTTTCGCCAATAACGTTTTGTATTTAATGAAAAAAACAGACAACATATCTCCCGAGTCATCATTCGGTACAGGCAATGCAGTTGGTATAGAAATGTACGCCTACCCTGAGATGAGAAATATTGGCGCAAGCCTGAGAGTTAGTTTTTAATAAAACAAAAATATATTTATTATGAAAATTAAAGCCATTTATATAATCCTTAGTCTATTCATCGTTCTGGGCGCATGCACCAAGGACTTTGAAGAGCTGGACAGCCCGAAAACAACAAGTGACCTTACTGATCCGGGAACACTTTTCACCCGGTCTTTGGTAACCGGCAGCGGTCTTAGTTATTCCGTGTGGCAATACATGCATCAAATTGGTGGCTCTTCGTGGGCCCAACACTGGGCAAATATAAATTATGAATTCCGCTGGGACAACTATGAGCCCACACCCGGAAACAGGAAGTGGGATCACTTCTATGCCCGTGCCCACTTTGCACCCCTGAACTTTAACCATCATGTTCGGCTTATTGCCCGTGAACTTGAAAACCCCATTATGGAAGCCCAGTCACACATCTGGGATGTTTACATGTACCAATTCCTCACTGACACCTATGGCGATATACCTTATACTGAAGCATTCCTGGAGCAAAGGCCTGCCTTTGATAGCCAGGAGTACATATACACCGACATGCTCCAGCGCCTGGAAGATGCCATTGAAACCATCGAGGAAAACAGGGGCCTTGGACTCCCCGGCTTCGGACAAGCCGATGTGCTTTACCAGGGAGATTTAGACCGATGGATTACGTTTGCAAACTCCATGATACTGCGTATTGCTATGCGGGCATCCAATGTAGCAGCCGTAGATCTTACAGAGCATTACCTCAGCAGCCTGGATATTGACAACACCATTACAGAGAACCAGGAAATGGCACTGATGTACCCCGATCCTGGCGGACCCACCGACCATGTAAAAAACCCTATCAACTATGTCCATGGATGGAATGAAGTGCGCCTGAGCAAAACCATGTTTGACATCCTGCAGGAGAACAATGATCCCCGCCTTGAAGTGTTTGCCAGCCCCAATGCCCATGGGGAATACGCCGGCCTGCAAAACGGCCAGCACCCCGACAGCCTTGAAACCATGTACACCACAGTATACCGGCCCGATTACTCAAATATTGGGGAGTTTTTTACAAGAGAAGATACCCCCATTTATTTATTCACAAGTGCTGAAACTTACTTTTTGAAAGCAGAAGCCGCCCAAAGAGGTTTTATTTCGGGCAATGCACAGGAGTACTATGAAGAAGGCATCAGGGCCTCCATGCATCAGTTTGGGCTGAGCGAGCAACAAGTATCAGAATATTTACAGGGACCAGCTGCTTTTGATGAAGCCAATGCCCTGGAACAAATCTATACCCAAAAATGGATAGCCCTCTACCCCAACGGCGCAGAGGCATGGGCAGAAGTAAGAAGAACAGGTTATCCCGAAATGCAACCCCTGGCCTACTACTGGCCTGGTAATGAAGAAATACCACGCAGAAAACCCTACCCCATCAACGAACGCAGATACAACTCGGAAAACTACCAGCAAGCGGTAGACCGCATGGGTGGAGATGACCAATATACACGTGTATGGTGGGACGGTGGCAATTAATAATCACAGAAAATTATTTATCTATAGATTTACTTGGGGAGTCAAGGTTCTAAATCTTTAATTATTAACCAAAAATCAACTAATTATGAAAAAATCAAGATTGTTTCAATTGTTAACCTTTGCATTGCTGGTTTCTTTTGCAATGACATTTACAGCATGCTCGGACGATGACGATCCGGTACCTGCAGAAGCAAAGATTACCGAATTTGCCATCACCAACGCAGGAGCTGATGGAGATCTATACGTGGAAGGTGTTATAGAAGATATGAGCATTCTCGTTGTTGTACCCTTTGAAACCGATATCACCGCTCTTATTCCTGAAATTACACTTTCTGAGGGAGCCACAGTGGTACCGCAGTCGGGTGCCGAAGTAGACTTCAGTGAGCCCCGCAACTTTGTGGTAACCAATGAAGACTTAAGCAACACCTACGAGGTTACCGTTGAACTTGCTGAACCGACCGATGCAGCCATCACCGACATCACGCTGATATCTGCCGGCGATGGGCAGGAATACCCCACTTCCATTGATCAGGGACAAAGAATCATTGAGGTTACGTTCAACGAACTACAAAGCTCCGTTGTTCTCATAGAGAATATTGAGCTGGCTCCACAAGGTTCTACCTACACAACTTCTACGGGTTCCGACACACTGAACCTTACAGAAGAGGAGCTTTATATAACAGTTGCCTATGCGGGTGAAGAAACCACATACAACTTCGATATTCATATTACCGAAGCCGGATTTAACCCTGACAACGTAGAAAACCTCATGGACCTGAGCGGTGCATCCGGTAATGTACCATCTGTCATCAGCAGCGATAATTACAACAGGGGTGCAGGTTTTGATGGCCGTTACGCTTATGTGGTTTCACGCCAGGATGGCAATTTTGTATATGTATGGGATGTGGAAAACCCTGGAGAAGAACAACAGCAACTTTACCTGGATGAAGACGTAGTATCAGGTGGCACCTGGCTGGTTTCTGACATAGCAGTCAATGAATCGGGCATTTATGTGTCCAACATGGTAATGGACCCCGGACAGGTGTTCAAAGTATACAGGTGGACAGACCATGAAGATACCGAACCCGAAGTGGTGCTTGAATACACTATCCCTGATTTTGAAGAAGGAGATGACATCAGGCTGGGAGATGCCCTTTCTGTGATAGGCAATCCGCCGCATGACGGTTATATTTTTGCTTCAAACTTCGCATTCCCCAATGATGCCAGTGAGTTTTACAAATTCAACTTCAACAATGGCGACAAAACCGTTGAGCCTGAAGTTCTTCCCATTCAGCCCCTTGAAGGTGTTGTAATGGGTCAGTATGGTCGTGTTAACCCCATACCCGGCGAAACCGATTTACTGGTAGTAAGTGGTGCCCAAATGGGACCTGCCATTATGGACTTTAACGGCAACATAAAAGCTGAAATTGCAGAGCCCATGGTACAAACCCGCAGCTTCACCCCCAATATTTGGGAGTACAACGACGGACTGTACCTGAGCTACACGGTAAACAGAGAGTGGGAAGCCAACGGTGTGTGGTATGATGTTATTAACATCTCTGAAGGTGCTGACATCATTGAAGCCTTTGAATCAGTCACCAGTGCAACCATTGCCGATAAAAGAGTTTACCGCAATGAATTTGGTGCACCAGCAGGAACCTTTGTGGGAGGTGCCCACAGTGTAAAAATCAGCGAAGATGGCAAACCCAGGGTAATGGCATTTGGCCAGAACAATGGTTTTGTAGTGGACGAGTTTTCTAACTAAAAATGCAACAAAAGTGGAGGGGCCTGCAGCCCAGGCTCTTCCACTATTTTTAAGTATCCCCCTGAAAATATTTACCCATGAAAAATTTAATTTATCTAAGCCTGTTGGCATTTTTCACCCTGCTGACATTAAGCTGTGAAAAAGACAATGGAGACGACCCTGGAGACGATACCAATGGCAACGGACAGGAGGATACACTTCAGCTGTATTCCTTTACTTTTCACGAACTGGACCCACAGGTAGAAGCAAATATTGATCACCAGGAGTTAACCATCCAGGCATCCATTCCACGATCAGCCAACATCAAAAACCTGGCTTTTGAAGCCGAATATCCCGATGGTGCCACGCTGGCACCCCCTTCAGGTTATGCATACGATTTTTCCAACCCCCTCACTTTTACCCTCGAAAAAGGCACCGAGTCGCTTTCCTATACATCACACATTGATTTCAGTGCCGTCGACGACAACGATATTTTATCCGTTTCTTTTCCCGATCTTTTTCGCAAGGGAGAAATAGACGGAAACACCATTTCTCTTGAAGTACCTTTTGGCACCGATCTGACGGAAGTAGAAATTGAAATGGAGATTTCAGATTTTGCCACAGTAACCCCTGAATCCGGCAGTATGGCAGACATCAGCAGCCCGCTGGAAATAATAGTAACTGCCGAAAACGGGGATGAACAAAGCTACACGCTTGAAGCCACAGAAATGAATCAGGAAACCGGGGTAAGGGCATTTTGGGTGCCGGACCCTGCGCACAGCACTTTCCTGAGAAGCTATGAAGACATGCAGGAAGGGGTAGCTTTGGCCAAAGAGTTAAACTTCAACACCCTTTATGTGGTTGCATGGGCCCGCACCAATACATTATATCCCAGCCAGGTTCTGGCCGATCACTCCAGCTTTAATGATGCACGTGAGGGGATGTTTAGGCCAGCCTATACAGGAGTTAGCGGTGACCCGCTTGAAGATCTTATTGACCTTGCGCATGCCGAAGGGCTCAAAGTAATCTTATGGTACGAATACGGTTTTATGGCCCGGGTAGGCACCATCCCCACACCGGACAATGACAAAATCCTGGAGCAAAACCCACACTGGGCGGGCTGGGGAAGGAACAGCGCCGGAGACACTATTCCCTCGGCCTACAACCTGGACTACTATTATAACGCCTACCACCCCGAGGTTCAGCAATTTATGAAAAACCTGGTTATGGAGGCCGTAGAAAACTACAACATAGATGGAATACAAGGTGATGATCGCATGCCTGCAATGCCCTCCAATTCAGGTTACGATTACTATACAAGGGCCCGCTATAAAGAAGAGCATGATGGACAGGACCCCCCTTCCCCTTCCAATGTGCATTGGAAACGGTGGCGAGCCGACATCCTCAACGAATTTGGGCAGGAACTTTATGATGCAGTAAAAGCACACAATCCCGACATGCTGGTAACCAATTCACCTAACCCCTACCCCTGGGCCTACAACAACCTTCTTCAGGACTGGCCTCAGTGGCTGGACGACGGAAATGTGGAAATTCTTTCTGTACAATGCTACAGGTATAGCATAGAAGCATACCGGGCCACCATTAACGAAGTGATGAGCTATTTCTCCAATCATGGTGATGGACTCCTGAAACGACTTTCCCCGGGCCTTATACTTTACGGCACCCAAGGACTTACTGATGCAGAACTGCTGGCTGAAAAAATCAAATATAATCGGAGTATCGGGATCACAGGTGAATCTTTCTTCTATGATGTGCCATTACATGAGGAGCGTATACAGAGAGTCATTCGCGCCATGTATCCGGCACCTGCCCATTTCCCGGAATTTTAAAACAAGCTTTGGTTTAAGGGTAATATAACGGAGTAATTTTATATGCAAAACAGGGAAATCAGCATAGATGTTTTAAGAGGACTGGCCATTGTGGGTATGGTGCTTTCGGGCACCATATCCCGCAACCCCGATTTGCCTGCTTGGCTTTACCATGCACAGATTGCCCCGCCTGACTTTTCCTTTAATCCCGAATTGCCCGGCCTTACATGGGTTGACCTGGTCTTTCCTTTCTTTTTGTTTGCTATGGGGATGGCATTTCCTTTTGCACTGAACAAGTCTGTTAAAGAGGGAGCCACAATGAGAAATATTGCAGCTAAGATTATCAACCGATCCATCAAACTCTTGTTTTTTGCAGTTCTTTTGGGACACCTTTCGCCCTTTCATTATCCGGCAGAAATGGGATGGCTCAGATACTTTATGGGGTTTTTGGCTTTTGCCGGCTTTTTCATGGCTTTTTCAAAATTCCCTCATTTCAAAAATCATGAATCCAAAATCAACATTGCCGGCTATATTTTTTTGGCCTCACTACTCATTGCCAGGACGCAGGTATTTGATGCAGAGTTTTCCCCCCACAGCCATGATATTATTATACTGGTACTGGCCAATATGGCCTTTTTCGGAGGACTTACCTGGTATTTTACCCGAAACAACTGGTATGTAAGGCTGGGTATCATGGCTCTTTATTTTGCCATCAGGCTCACACAGGGCGTGGAGGGCAGCATAAATCAAATGCTCTGGGATTTTACCCCTTTAAGCTGGCTGGCAGGAGTTTTCCCAGCCATGTATGAAACACTTGCAGAATATGGCTTAGACCTCAAAAGAACACTTTTTTACAACCCTGACTTCCTGAAATACCTGATGATTGTAATCCCGGGCAGCATTGCCGGTGATCTGATTTATAAAGGGATACAAAACAAATCGTCCTGCCAGGATCATTCTCATTGGACGCAAAAATGGATCATCCCGGCAATATTGTTTGCCAATCTGGCTTTCAACCTTTGGGGCCTGCAAAGCCGAAGCCTTAACCTGGTATGGCTTATCAATCTTGTAACCATCGGCTTCCTTGCTTATCAGATGAAGCTGAAAAAAAACAACAAAGCTTTCAGGATAATAAACCAACTTCTCGGGTGGAGCATTTTCTGGCTACTACTGGGCCTTGTGTTCGAAGCCTGGGAAGGAGGGATAAAAAAGGATCATGCAACCTTGAGTTACTTTTTTCTCACATCAGGTTTATCAGGCTTTATGATAGTATTTTTCAAAATGGTTGGCCCTGTTTTTCAACCGGGCCGCTCCCTGGGCTTTTTAGCACTTACAGGCATGAACCCCTTGCTGGGTTATGTGGCGGCATCCTATTTTATCATGCCCGTATTGTATTTTGCACAGCTACTTCCCTGGATGGATCAGTGGCACGAAAGCTGGCATTGGGCCGGCTTGCTGAGAGGTGTTATTCTCACCGGTATCATGATATGGTTAACCGTTTTCAGTGTAAGGAAAAAATATTACTGGAAAACCTGAAGATAAATTCAATTAATAACCAGCGAGACACCTTTTGTATCAAAAGAAATGACCGATAAAAGAACAATAAAAACAAATTATCCACCTGAACAATAACAGATTATGCACAAACTGGTAATAATGCTCCTGGCCCTGTCGTTTTTGGCCTGTCAGCCGGGAGAAAATGAAAAGCAGGGTCAAAAATTTGTAAAGGGCTATAATGAGCCAGTGAAAGGTGTTTGGCTTACCAATGTAGCCAGTGATGCATTATTCAGCCATGAAAATGTAGTAAATGCCGTTGAGAATTGCCATAAGATGGGCATCAACACCATCTTTGTTGTAACCTGGAACAAAGCCATGACCATGTATCGCTCTTCGGTTATGGAGAATCTAACAGGTTATGCCATTGACCCCGATTTGGATCCTGATAATACGGGACGCGACCCACTGCAGGAGGTAATCGATGAAGCTGCCAAATATGATATAAAGGTTATTGCCTGGTTTGAATTTGGTTTCTCATCATCTCATAACCAGGATGGAGGTATTCTTCTGGAAAAAAACCCTCACTGGGCTTCACTGGATGCACAGGGTGAGCTTACCACCAAAAACCAGTTTGAATGGATGAATGCCCTGGATTCAGAAGTACAGGATTTTATACTTTCACTGATACTGGAAGTGGTAAACAATTATGATGTGGACGGGATACAAGGAGATGACCGTTTGCCTGCCATGCCCTCAGAGGGGGGTTACAACACTACTGTAAAAGAGGCATTTAAAAAGGACAACTTTGGCCAGGCACCGCCTGAATATCACAAAGACTACAACTGGGTACAGTGGAGGGCAGAAATCCTCAACGACTTCATGAAGCGCATCTACAAGGAGGTAAAAGCAGCTGATGCCAACTGCATTGTATCCATGTCGCCCAGCGTTTTTCCATGGTCAAAAGAAGAGTATCTGCAAGACTGGCCTACATGGGTAAACTTTGGTTATGTCGACATGATTGTACCCCAGGTTTACCGTCGTGACAAAGAATCTTACAGTCAAACCCTGGCCTCCCAATTAAGCTATGTTTTGCCTGAAAAAAAATACCAGCTTTACCCCGGAGTGCTTATCAGGGTTGGGGAAGAGCAACCAAGCCCCGAATTCTTCCGTTTTATGCTTGAAGAAAACCGGCGCATGGGTCTCGAAGGTGAGGTACACTTTTTTTATGAAGGCCTGCACAAGTATGAAGATATTCTCAAAGAATTTTACACCCGTTAAAACATCCTGTTATGGAAACCTTGCAAGCCATTGCGCTACTCATCATATTTGTTCTTATTACGGGCCTAATGTCCAAAAGGATATGGCCTGCTTTGCTGGCTATGCCTGTATTGGCAATTTTGATTTCGCTGATAGCAGGTGTGAAACTCAACGACATTTTTGAATTTGTCATTGGGGAGGGTTCACTGCGTTTGGCCGAGCCCATGATTATCTCCATGTTTGGAGGAATCCTCAGCGTGTTGATGCAAAAAACAGGTATTGCCGAAAGCTTTATCAAAAAAGGGGCTGAGCTCTCAGGTGACAACCCCCTGGTGATTTCAGTTGTGATGTTTTTATTCATCATTATGCTGTTCACCACCCTGGGCGGGCTGGGTGCAATGATTATGGTGGGAGCCATTGTGCTGCCCATTCTAACCTCTGCGGGCATCGGTAAACTTACTGCAGCTGTGATAATGCTTATAGGTGTTAATCTTGGTGGGATGTTCAACGTAGGCAACTGGTCGCTTTACATGAACGCCTTATACCTGAGCCAGGAGGAGGTTGTTCAGTTTGTTCTGATTATGTTCGGCATTGTTTTTACAGGAGCATTGGTTTATATTATTATACAACTTTACCGCGATGGTTTTAACTTGTCTGCTAAAAATATCATGACAAACCTGGGGGTTCTTGTTGTGCTGGCTGGTGCCATATTTGGCGGGATACAGCTTTATAACTCCATGGAGGTAAACGAAGATCTCCAGCATATTGTCACCCTTGCAAGCGACATTGTTTTTTACATCTTCCTGGCTGCCATGAGTGGGCTGTTTATACACTCTGTTTACCGGGCCTTTACCCATCGCAATAAAAGGAAAAACCCGATGCACTGGTCGGCTATTTTCACCCCGATTATACCCCTTATCCTCATATTGTTTTTCGGCGTTAACTTTCTTTCTGCATTTATCCTGGGGATAGCATATGCTTACCTGATAACCTATAAAAAGGACAATATAAGCACGCTGATAAAATCACTGATAGAGGGTTCAGCAGTTGTTCTCCCCGCCGTTATCCTCATGTTTGGCATTGGCTGGCTATTGGTATCGGTAATGGGGCCTGACCAAATGTCAGAGGAATATCTACTAGCAACTTACGGCACCACAACCTGGCCCGTTCGCGATTTAATGATTCCCATTGTTGAGCAAATCATACCCTCAACCGGGATTATGTTTGTAATCACTTTTACTGTGTTGGCTCCTCTTGCACTATACCGTGGCCCATTAAATGTGTGGGGAATGGGTTTTGGCATTGCTTCGGTTATGATGGCGGCAGGAATGCCTTCCGGGGCTATCCTTGGAATGCTATGGTCTGTGGGTCAGCTTCAGGGAATTTCAGACCCCACCAACCTGCAAAACGTTTGGATTGCCAATGAGATGAAAATTGATGTTCAGAAAATTTTGTACAACACCCTGCCCTATGCATGGATTTTTGCCCTTTTGGGCCTCATTGCGGCAGCTTTCATGTACTTTTAATTGCGGTTTGTTATGAGAAAAATAAAAGTAGGAATAGATGTGGGCGGTACCTTTACCCATGCAGTAGCTGTGAATGTGGAGGACTACTCCATCGTGGGTAAATCTTGTGTACCTACAACCCATACTTCTAAACAGGGCGTGGCCGAAGGGGTTGTTTCCTCCATGCTCACCCTTATCAAAGAAGCCCAAATATCGCCCGGTGAGGTAATCCTAATTGCCCACTCAACTACCCAGGCCACCAATGCTTTGTTGGAGGGAGATGTGGCCAAAGTAGGCATTGTGGCCCTGGGCAAAGGCATTGAAGGGGCAATGGCCCGCCGGCAATCCTACCTCAACAATATTTATCTTGCTCCTGACAAGCTTTTGCCCGTAGCTTTCAGATATATCAACACTGGAAAACAGGTGAGCAGAGAGCAGGTAAGGGAAGTTGTAAAAAGCCTGATAGATGAAGGCGCAGAGGTGATTGTTGCCACCGAAGCTTTTGGCCCCGACAACAACCAACATGAAAAAGTGGTAGTGGAGGTAGCTGAAGAGATGGGCTATATGGCCACTGCTGCTTGTGATCTTTCCCAGCTTTACGGCATTAAGGTTCGTACCCGCACGGCCATCGTCAATGCAAGCATGATGCCCAAAATGATCGAGACAGCCAACCTTACCGAACAGGCTGTAAGAGAAAGTGGTATTAAAGCGCCTTTGATGGTCATGCGATCCGACGGAGGAATTATGGATATCACCGAAATGCGCAAAAGACCTATCCTCACGATGCTTTCGGGGCCAGCTGCCGGAGTAGCAGCTGCCCTGATGTATGCCCGTATTTCTGACGGAATATTTGTGGAGGTGGGTGGCACATCAACAGACATATCCGTCATTAAAAACGGTATGCCCCAGGTCAAAACGGCACAGATTGGCAACAACCGCCTTAGTGTAAAAACCATTGATGTGCGTACCATAGGCGTTGCCGGAGGTTCCATACCACGCATTGGCAACAACAAAGTGATTGATGTGGGACCGCGTAGTGCACATATTGCCGACCTGGCCTACGCCGCTTATACCGAACACGAAGACTTCAGCGACATAGAGCTGGAAACCATCCAACCCAAAAAGGGAGACCCCTCTGATTACCTGAAAATCAAAAAAGTCGAAGGCAACTTCACCCTAACACCCAGTGCCGCATCTTACTACCTTGGCCTGGTAAAAGAAACCGGTCATGGTGAAGCCAATAGCAAAGCGGTGAAAAGTGCCATGGAAAACGTGGCCCAAAAATTAAGAATGCAACCCCAACAGCTTGCAGAAAGTATTTTGGAAAACACTTCCCGTAAAGCGGAAAAAATTATTAAATCCCTTATCAGAGAATACAAACTCGACCGGGGGTTTATTTCCCTTTTTGGTGGTGGTGGAGGTGCAAGCGCCATTGTACCCCATGCTGCACGCTACATGGACATGAAACATGAAATTGCCCGTGATTCGGAAGTTATATCTGCCATTGGTGCTGCCATGGGCATGATCAGGGACACTGTGGAAAAAAGTATTTTCAGCCCCACCGAAAATGACATCATCAAAATCAGGCAACAAGCCTCTGAGTCCGTAATATCAATGGGTGCCAAACCCGAAACAGTGCAGGTACAGGTGGAAATCGATAATGCCAATAAGAAAGTTGTTGCCGTGGCTACAGGCTCCAGCGACCTGGCAACCCGTGATAAAGACGCCGACCTTGATGAAGCAGGGCTGCATAATATCGCAAAACAAGCATTAAAAGCACCCAATGGCAAAATTGAAACATATGGACAAACAAACCTGTTGTCTGTGGTGGGGTATAAGAGAACCCTGAAACATTTCCTGGGCCTGATGTCTGAAACAAGGCAACCAGTGGTAATTATTTCCAAAGACGGGACCATAAAACGCAAATTTGACGATGTAAGCCTGCAGGCCTGTACCGTAAACGAGGTGAAAAGGCATATTGGCGACCTGGTGGAAGAGCTGCGATCCTATGGTGATGGCGGTGAGTTAATGCCTGATGTTTATGTCGTAGTCTCGGGAAAAGTGGTTGATATGTCAGGACTTATGGAAGTTTCTCAAATCCTTTCACTGGTGGAATTTGACTTAAAGGATTTGGACCAGGAAGAACAAGCCATTGTAATAGCAGTAAAAAAACGATAAATTATGACCACAACGTATGATTATATCATCTGGGGCCCCTCTCTTGAAGGGATAAAGAGAGCCATAGAGTTGAGCCAGGAAAGAAAACATGTTTTGCTGGCAGGGAAGTTTGGCTTCCCCGGGGGAAAGGCCACAGAAGCCCTGGCCACCCTGTTTCCTGCTGACTTTTTCCAGGATAACGGGATTATGGAGTTGTTGCTTGAAAAAATCGAGCAGCTAAAGTATGGAGTTCTCTTCCGCAACAAACAATGGATACTGATGCACCCCGAAGCTGTTAAAAGAGTATGCTGGGAGCTGCTCAATGAAAGCAAAGTTGAATTATTGTTTCATGTAATGCCGTTAAAAATAACCCAAACTGATCATAGAGAACTGCAGGTTTTTGGAAGAGAGGGGAAGATAGTCATTACCGGCAAACAGCTTGAGGATTTATCAGATGACAAATTCCTGGACAACCTAACAGTAAAGGATAAGAAAAAAACGGTTGTCATCAATAGCTTTTTCTCTGACCCGCTGCCTCATGATTTCCCGGGATTTCAGGTAACCAAAAGGTTTGAAACCCCTGTGGGGCAATATATTTCTGTTTCCCTGCGCAACGTAGAATCCACAGAGGTGGAGAAAACATTTAATCGCGAACTGGACAGGCTATCTAAAGAATCATGGAAAAAATTTGGAGCACGAATAATGATGATACCGGTTTATCCCGAGATAAAAGAAGAATAAACCTGTTATCAACAAAAACAAACCTCCATGGTCAAGAGGTATTCTAATCTTCTCAACACCAAATGATAGGACTATGCATGAATTGTTTCAAAAAATACACAAAGGGTTGATTGTCTCCTGTCAGGCGGAGGGCAACTCCCCTTTCAACAATCCAGGAGATGTGGCCAAGTTTGCTCTGTGTGCCCAAATGGGTGGGGCCAAAGCCATACGCACCGAAGGGGTAGAAAAAGCCAAAGCCATCCGGCAGATGGTTGGCCTGCCTTTGATTGGCCTTGTAAAATCAGCTTTTGAGGATGGAACTGTAAAAATAACAGGCCATGAAAAAGATGTAGAACATCTTCAGCAGGCCGGTTGCCAGGTGGTAGCCATAGACGGCACTTTTCGTTTGCGTGAAAACAAAACAGGGCCTGACTTTATCAGGGACCTCAAAACAAAATACAATATATTGGTGATGGCCGATGTGGCAACCTATGAACAAGGATTGGCATGTGCCGATGCAGGGGCTGACTGCCTTTCAACCACATTAAGCGGCTATACCCCGGAAACCGGGCCAAACGTACCTGCAGAGCCCGACTTTGAGCTTTTGGAAAAGCTCACAGGTTTTTTTAAGGACATGCTGCCCGTAATGGCCGAAGGACGATTCAACACCCCAGGCCTGGCAAAACAAGCCATTGACAAGGGCGCCTGGGCCGTTGTAACCGGCAGTGCCATCACCCGACCCCAAGTAATCACTAAATGGTTTTATGATGCAATTAACGAATGAATATGATATTGTAGTAGCAGGTGCAGGTATTGCCGGCATTTCTGCAGCAGTTAAAGCAGGCAGCATGGGAGCCAGAGTGCTGCTCATCGAACACTACCCTTTCCTGGGAGGCATGTCGTCTGCAGGCATGGTTTCTCCTTTTATGAAATCAATGGCCGGTGACAAAGAGCTGGTTAACGGAGTTTACAAAGAGGTAGAAGCGGGCATGCGCAAGCTGGGAGGGATGATTGACAATGGGTTTTATGCCTGGGCGTTTCGCTCTGTGGCCAACAACCTGCTCAGCCAAAACAATGTGGATATCGCTTACAATACCGATGTAACAGATGCCTTTGTAGAAAAAGGGCATATCAAATACCTCACCATCGCCACACCTCATGGCTTATCAAAACTTTATGCCCGCCAATTCATCGACACCACCGGTGATGCACAGCTTGTAGCTCTGGGAAAATTCCCATGGCTAAAAGGAGATGAGAAAACGGGGCAACTGCAGGCACTCACGCTGTTCTTCCGCATGGGCGGTATTGATGTAGAAAAAACAGCCGAATACACCAAGACTCATAAAGAAGACTTCCTGCCCTGGATGGATTTTAAGTATGATTTTTCAAAAATCATATCCATAGCAGGATATACCGGCTTGATTGAAAAAGCCAAAAAAGAGGGGCGTTTCCCTGATGAGGTGGATTATGTATTTTTCACGACCCTTCCCTCTTCCGGTGAAGGTGCTTTTAACACTACCAACATCCTGGGGATTGACCCATCAACCTCCTCAGCCCTTACCCAAGCAGAGCAAAAGGGGCATGAGCAGGTGGCCAGCATAACAGACTTCCTGAACAGGGATGTTCCAGGCTTTGAAAAAGCTTTTCTCATTGACACAGCTGTGCAGGTGGGAATAAGGGAAACGCGCAGAGCTAAAGCCCAGTATATGGTCACGGGTGATGATATTTTGCAGGCGGCTAAATTTGATGATGTCATAGCAAGGGGCTGCTACGGGGTAGACATCCATGGACAAAAGGGCGAAAAAAGCCGAATGGATGAACTGGAAGAGGGTGCCTGGTACGATGTCCCTTTGCGGTCACTTCGGGCTAAAGACTCTGAGAACCTGATGGTTGCTGGTCGCTGCATCGGTGCTACCCGTGAAGGTCACGCTGCTTTGCGAATCCAGCCTACAGCATCTGCCACGGGCGAAGCCTGCGGTGCAACAGCAGCATTGGCCGTTAAGCTTAACACTTCCCTGGACAAGGTTCCTTACGAAAAAATCAGAAACGAACTCTTACATAATATTGATGCGTAATTTGAACTCTCTGTCAAAGAGAGAAAACTAAAAAGGTTTGGTAAATCAAAACTATGGAAAAGGATAGGATCATATTTGGAACAGATGGCTGGCGCGGAGTAATGGATGATGAGCTGAACCCATCAAACATTAAGCTTGTTGCGCAAGCTTTTGCTGACTATATCAGCCAAAAGGGAAGGTTAAAACGTGTGGTAGTGGGCTATGACAACAGAAAAAACTCTGCTGATTTTGCCCGCCTCTTCGCAGGGGTGTTGGCAGGCCAAAAAATCGACGCCATTCTTTCAGATCGCATGGTAACTACACCGGTGGTGTCATTTGCCTGTGCATATTATCAGTGCGATGGAGGTGTCATGATTACGGCTTCTCATAATCCACCCCACTACAATGGGGTGAAGTTTAAAACCGGGAATGGCAGCCCTTTCCCCACAGAAGAAACGGCACTGGTAGAGTCGTTGCTGGAAAAATCAAAGCCCGTCACCGATGGAAAAAGCATTAGGAGGGTCAACATTCTGGGCCATTACCTTGACCACGTGGAAAAACTCATCGATTTTGAAGCCATTAATAAAGCCTCTCTTACGGTTGCCATAGATTCCATGGCTGGCGCAGGGGGGCAAATTATGGAGCAACTCCTGAAAAAACACCAGATAAAAGCCCATACCATTTATGGCGAGCCACAGGAGGATTTCGCAGGCCGACTGGCAGAACCTGTTGAACGCAACCTGCTGCCCCTGTCTGAAGAGTTGAAAAATGGTGATTACAGCCTGGGGCTAGCCACCGATGGCGACGGCGACCGTATTGGCGTAATGACCAACAGCGGACAATGGCTCAACATTCAGGAGGTCATTTTATACTTTGGGCAGTACTATAAAAACACAAAAGGGATTTCCGGCCCGGTAATAAAAACAGCCTCCGTCACAGACCGCCTGTTGCAGATATTCTCACTATCAGATGTGATAGACGTGCAAGTGGGTTTCAAGTATGTGGCAGAAGCCATGATTGCAAACAACGCCGCATTTGGTGCGGAGGAATCAGGTGGGTTTGGGTTCAAAGAGCATATGCCCGAACGTGATGGCATTTTCTCCGGGCTACTTTTTCTGGAAATGCTGGCAAAGTCAGGCTTTCAAAAATCGGATGATTTTGTTGCACACAAACGTAAAGAGCTGGGCGAGGTTTATTACGACCGTATAGACATTAAAAACGACAACTCCGGGCGTTATGAGGTACTGCCCCGACTGGCAATCAATCCTCCAGCAAACATAGCAAATTTTGCCACTCTCAACCTGCAATCCTATCACAACAGCCGTGGATTTATTAATGGGCTTAAGATTAGGATGGAAGGCAGACCCAGGTGGCTGCTAATCCGCATTTCGGAAACTGAGCCCATTGTCCGGATTTATGCTGAAGGCGAAACCCCCGACGAGGTGCAGGTGCTTTTGAAAGCTGGCAAGGATTTATTCCATAAACAACCGTAAAACAAATAAAACAGGGCCATAAACAAACCCTGGAATACCACAAAAAAGAAAATGATGATTGTTGAAAAAAATACAGCTATAAACTTTCTTTCCTCCCATGAAGGAGAATTTGCAGAAGTTAAGAATCCATCCTACATCTATCCCCCGGTGGAATATTACCCCTTGTCCCAAAAATTAAAATCAGTGAACCACCTGAAAGCGGCCCTTATGGATATGGATGGTACAACTACAACAACAGAAGTGCTCTGCATATACTCCCTGGAAGAGGTGGTAAGAAAAATGAGTGGCAAACTCACCCGGGATGAATGGAAAGGGGTTGACCACGAGCAAGACCTGTCGCATATCATTGGCAACAGCACGACCAAACATGTTGAGTATTTGCTGGACAAATATGGTGAAATGCTCAAATCTCTAAATATTAGCAGGGAGTTTTTGCGCGCTGCCCACTGGACTCTCACCCATGGTATGGACACCCAAAGAAAAGCAGAAGTTGCTCAAAACCTCAGGAACAACAACATACCCGGGGCCATTAACGACATCCGCGATGGAATGAGTGAAGATTCGCTCTTTGAAAAGTATAGCCAACAAATTAATAGCCACGATTTTGGCAACAGGGTTAACATGGGTATAGACATATATTATGAAACCTATCACCGTATATTGGCATTACTCAAAGAGGGTAAGAGTCAACAGGTAAGAATGCAGGTTTTTGGTGAACCATTGTCAGAAGAAAATATGATTTCACCCATGCCCGGTATTGCTGTACTGCTGCCGTTAATAAAGGGATGGCTGGGAGAAGAAGCCGGTGTACTGGCAGAGACACTCATCGGGGATTATGAAAAAAGTACGGGGCGAAGTCTCACCGAATCACAAAAAAAACAAATACCCGGAAAATTACAAAAAATGGGTGTGGCCTTTGAAAATCAGCCACTAAAATTGGGGTTGGTGACCTCGTCCATTTTTTATGAGGCAAACATTGTAATACAAGAAGTATTGAAGGTAGTGAAAAAAGTTATTGAAGACAGTAGCCTTAGTGACAAGAGAAAAAAAATTATCTGCAATGCCTGCGATGACTACCATCAGCTCTATGACGCTTTTGTCACAGCTTCCGACTCCAGTGAAATAAGACTCAAGCCCCACCGTGATTTGTATAGTATTGCTTTGCACAAAACCGGAATGTTGCCCCCGGACTTTGATAAGTGCATTGGCTTTGAAGACAGTGAAAGCGGTACTGTAGCCATCAGAGCAGCCGGGATAGGTTGCTGCATTGCAGTGCCTTTTGCCGAAACATCAGGACACAACCTCAAAGCAGCCTCGCATATCCTGAAGGGAGGGGTGCCTGAAGCCATAATAGACCACAATCTATTTTCAAAAAACATGACTGTTTCATAAATCAGAGAGAGCATCCCGGCAGGAGTTACATGACGCTTTGCCGATTAATCAAAAGATAATCCAACCAATTTTAAACAAGAGAAACGATATAGTCGAACAGTGTCATCCGAAAAACGGGAATCAGAATCCCGGTTCATTAGCTGCTGAATTGAACTTGCTGGGTTTTTAACTTTCGGATGACATTCTAAAAAAAGGATACACAATTATGAGTAAGAATCAACAATCCATTTTTCACGTAATATCCAACACACATTGGGACCGCGAGTGGAGGTTTCCCTTTCAGCGAAACCGGCAAATGCTGGTAGATATGATTGATGCTGTATTGGACATCCTGGAAAAAGAGCCCGAATACCGCGCCTTTCATCTTGACAGTCAAAGCATCGTATTGAAAGATTACCTGGAAATAAAACCTCAAAATAAGGAGCGCATCATCAAGCTTACCAGGGAAAACCGTTTACTGCATGGTCCATGGTACATCCTGCCCGAAGAATTCCAGGTCGGCGGTGAAAACCATATCCGCAACCTGTTGCTGGGTCATAAGGTGAGTCACGCCCATGGCGGAGTCTCCAAAATCGGTTACTCCCCGTTTTCCTGGGGACAGATTTCTCAATTGCCCCAAATCTACAAACAGTTCAACATTGACCTTATCATGTTTTACCGGGGCATCAACTCCATTGACAGCCCCAAGGCGGAGTTTCTCTGGGAAGGAGCCGATGGCACTCAGATGGTTTCCTCCAGGTTTAGCACCATGCCCAGGTACAACTTCTATTTTTATATTTACCGCCCTGCTGTTCACAATCAAAGTCCGGCAGATTTGGAACACAGCTGGGAAAATGGGTCAACACCCTTCCATTTTGCGGATAACATGCAGCAGGATGAAGATTATTTTATTATTTCTCCCCATAAAAGTTACTTCCCGGAAACCCTGGAACCACAGGTAAACAAAATTATCGAAGACCAGGCAGATGATTTTACAACGCCACACAAAATATGGATGGAAGGCCATGACTCCTCCGGCCCCAACAGGCAAACCACAGATATTATCAGGGACATAAAAAAGAAAATGCCCCACCTCGATGTACGCCACTCCACCCTGGAAGAGTACGCCCAACACCTGGCCGATTCGGTAGACCGGGACAACCTGAAAAAAGTATACGGAGAACGACGCAGCTCTCAAAACAATACACGTTGCGGAAACCTCTTTGGGTACACCACCTCGGCACGTATGTACCTGAAACAGGCCAACTTTGATGCAGAAAGATGGTTGCAGTATTATGCCGAACCCTTTAACATCTTTTCAGGTATGATGGGCAGGGATATCAATGACCAGTATACCCAAAATGCCTGGGAACTGATTGTGCAAAACTCAGCCCATGACTCCATCGGAGGATGTTCGCTTGATCGAATCCATGAGGACATGATGATGCGCTACAAGCATGCTGTGGAAATCTCCAAAGGGGTTTTTGAAAGATCTTTGAAGGCTTTATTGCCACACATGAACACAAAAAACTTCAAAAACAAAGACGAGAGCAACATTTTCATAACTGCTGTCAATGCCACCAACTACAATCGCAGCGATATCGTTGAAGCTTTTATAGATATCCCCAAATCTCTTGACAAAGGAGACTTTAAGCTGTATGATGAAAAAGGCAACGAGCTGGAAAAATCCATCATCAATATTGAACCGCATCAGCCGGTTTTGGAGCACATGATAAACCGCCCGATGTTCTTTGACATGGTCCGTTACCATGCCTACATCCGGGCTAATGATGTACCGGCTTTCGGTCTGAAATCATTCAAGGCAGTCCCTGTTGAAAAAGCAAAAGCAGAGAATCAACATGAGAGCCCCACGCTGGAAAACGATTTCCTGAAAGTTACTATACAGGAAAATGGTAGCCTGGATATAACCGACAAGGTTAACAGTATTGAATATAAGAATGTGGCATGGCTGGAAGATCACGGAGAAGCCGGACACGCCTGGGTACACACCCCGGTTGAGCCAGTCATTAACACCCTCAACACCAACGCTGAAATAAGCAAAACCCACAGCAGTAAGCTATATAATGAGTTTATCATTCGCCACAAATTAATGATTCCCAAAGATCTGAAAGCAAGGGAGTCTGCATCCAGCGAGCTCCTGGAAAACCAGGTTGTGCTGCGCGTGGGACTTAAGGAAAGCCAAAAACACCTGAACCTGGATGTGAGGGTTCACAACCGCAGTGAAAGTCACCGCCTCCGTTTGATGATCCCGACCCGCCTGGCAGCCACACACTCCTGGGGTGAAGGACAGTTTGACGTGGCAAAAAGGAGCCTGGAAAGACCGGACACTTCTGACTGGATAGAGCAGCCCATGTATGATTTCCCCATGCATCATTTTGCCGATGTGAGTGATGGTGAAAAAGGAATGGCAGCACTGGTAGATGGACTCAAAGAATATGAGGTGCTGGATGATGAAGACACCACACTGGCCATAACTCTTTTGCGTACGTTTGAATACAAAATCGCACCCTCTGCACCCCAGGATTATTCTCACGAAAAAGGAACACAAATGTTGGGAGAGTCAGCTTACCGCCTTGCTCTGTATCCCCACAAAGGAGACTGGCAAACTGGAGAGGTTTACAAAGAAGCATTCCTTTTCAATTATCCGCTACGTCTTGTACAATCAGGAATGCTTGAAGGGCAGTTGGGTTCTCAGGCAGGAATGATGAAAATAACCCCCGAAGCATTGGTTTTTGGCACGATGAAGCACCCCGAGGATGAACAACAAAATTGTTTTGTATTAAGGCTTTACAACCCAACAAACAAAACCCTGGAGGGGCAGGTAAGCTTTTTGAAAAACCTGGAATCTGCAGAGAGCATCACCCTGGAAGAGGTTATAACAAGTGAAGTAGAAGTGGAGCAGGGCAACACAATCAATGTAAAAGTGCAGCCAGGTGAAATTGTCAGTTATAAAATCAAATATATACTCTGAGGGAGGGTACCAGAAACTCAGGCAAATAAAGGATTCTCTAAATATGGGTTAAATTTTAGTTAATGATTGATTGTTTTTTTAAAATGGTTAAGTTTTCCCTTATTGCTTTAATGGAGTTTCTGGTCACTCACCCAAAGAGACTACGGAAATTAAAAAAAGAAACGTCAAATAAATAAATATCTAAAAGATGATCAAAAACGAATACGGCTATTTTACAGAGGACTTCAGAGAGTTTGTAATAACCAATCCGGAAACCCCTCGGCCATGGTTCAATTACATGTGGAATGAGAATTATGCCGGTTTGATTTCTCATGGAGGAGGCGGTTTTTCGTACCTGGAAACACCCCGTGACAATCGTATTTCACGAATGCGCTACAACTGCTTGCCGTGGGATCGCCCCGGTCGCTATATCTTACTCAAAGACACACAAAGCGGAGACTACTGGTCGTTAAGCTGGGCTCCCACTCTTGACCGAAAGTATGATTTATACGAAGCCCATGTAGGCCAGGGGTACACCACCATCATAACCGAGTACAAAGGCATCCGGGCTGAATTAACCTACTTTGTTCCCCGCGACAACAACTGTGAGATATGGAAAGTGAAACTCACAAACACCTCCGGTGAACAACGAAAAATACAGATTTATGCCTTCCAGGAGCTGATGATGGGCAATGCCCTCAACGACATCATCAATCAGCCCAATGATAAGCATTTTACGGACATTCGTTATAACAAGGAGCAGCAAACGCTGGAAGCTACCCGGAGATACTGGGTGCTACAAACCAAATCTGCTTCTGTAGAGCAACCCAATTTTGCCTGGGATTACCATGTGTATTTTACCATGAATCTACCGGTAAAAGGCTTTGACAGCAGCCTGGACTCTTTCATAGGCAAGTGGCGCTCAGAAGCCAACCCAATTGCCGTGGAGCAAGGAAAAATGTTCAACACCGAAATTACTGCCGGAGAGCCTGTTGTTGCCCTGCAATCGGAAATTGAACTTGGTGCCGGAGAAGTCAAAGATTTTTCCGTATTTATGGGTATCGAATCCCGAAATCAAAACAATGCTTATGAAAGTCTTCAGATTGACCGTTATAGGGACAACCAGCTTATTGAAAAGAAGCTTTCAGAGGTAAAATCTTATTGGGATGATTACCTGTCACACGTAAAAGTTGACACACCTGATGAAAGTTTTAACCTAATGCTCAATGTGTGGAACCAGTATCAATCGGCAGTAACCTTTGATATGGCTCGCAATTCAGGCTTCTATCACGGAGGGTTGCTTTTTGGTACGGGCATGCGCGATCAGTTCCAGGACATACTGGGGATGGTCATTGCAGAACCGGGAAGGGTACGTGAGCGATTGATCAATGCATTGCAGTTTCAATTTGCTGACGGGTCAACCCTGCACAATTTCTTTAAGCTTACCAATCACGGTGAACGAACCCACCATTCAGATACCCCACTTTGGATACCTTTCGGACTGGTGGAATACCTCAACGAAACGCATGACTTCACCATCCTTGAAGAAGTGGTGAAGTTTCATGATGGTGGCGAAGCTACCGTGTATGAGCACATGGTGCGGGCTCTGGACTTTGCCATCAGTGACTGTACCGAAAGAGGTTTACCCAAAATCCGTAAAGGAGACTGGAACGACACTCTAGACCATATAGGTCCCAAAGGAAAAGGAGAAACCATTTGGGGCGCCTTTTTCCTTTGCTACGTGCTGGACAAAACCTTCGAGCTACTCGATCACAAAAAAGACACAAAAGTGAAAGAGCGCTGGCAACAGGCTTATAACCAAATTGCTGATGTTGTAAACAACATTGCCTGGGATGGTAAATGGTATGTGCGTGCTTTTCGAGACAACGGACAGGTGGTAGGTTCAGACAGCATGCAGCAGGGCAAACTTTTCCTCAACACCCAGTCCTGGTCCGTAATTTCTAAAGTAGCATCCAAAGAGCGGGCAGAAAGTGCTCTGAACAGCTGTGTAGAGCACCTGGAGAACAAAATGGGCATGCAGATATGCTGGCCTGCTTATCGTGAGGTGGAAGACAATATCGGACTGATTTCGCGGTGTGTACCCGGGAAAAAAGAAAATGGGGCCGTTTTTAATCATGCATCCAGCTGGTTTGTACAGGCAGCTATCATGAACGGGAATGTGGAGGATGCCTTTCGCATTTACCGCAAGATGCTTCCCGTTAATTCATCGGAGTCAGTGGGCATAGACCGCTACGAAACGGAACCTTATGTTTACAGCGAATATGTAACCAGCCGCGAGCATGAAACAGAGGGTCAGGCATCTCATTCCTGGCTTACAGGTTCTTCCGTATGGATGTACAGGATTGGACTGGATTGGATACTGGGCTTGCAAACATCTCTCCAGGGGATCAGAATTGCACCTTCACTACCCAAAACGTGGGATAAACTCAACATCGTACGTAAGTTCCAGGGAAAAACCCTGCAAATAAAAATTGACAATGCTGCAGGCGTGAATCAGGGCGTAAAGCAACTTACCATCAATGGTAAAGAGGTTGACGTAGAATGGATTGATGTGAACAAATTTGAAGGTAAAACGCTCAATATAGAGGTAAAAATGGGTTAAATCAATCACAACCTGTTTCAGGAGAAACAATTAGAGGCAGAGACCATAAACAACTTGCTTTGTTTTTGGTCTCTGTTTATAAAACCACAATTTGTATCAAACACCTTGAAGATGAAGCTATTGTTTCTTGGAGATTCCATCACCCACGGATTTGACACCCAAAAGCATTTACCCGGTTATAAAACAATCAATAAGGGCCTGTCGGGATACAGCTCTGGTGAATTGCTCGGTGCAATAAAAGAAAGTTGGTTTGAGCAACAACCCCATAGTATTTTGTTATGCATTGGCACCAACGACCTGGCAAGGGGGCATGATTACACCCAAATATTACAAAATATAAAAGAGATCGTTGTCAAAACCGGGGAAAATATATCCGGGGATACAAGAGTTTGTCTCCTGTCTCTTTTTCCTACCCGTCATAATCCTTCCCGCCCTAATGAAGAAATTGACAAGCTCAATGAGCATATTCACGCATTGGCCATAAGCCTTCCAGCTCAGTATTTACATTTTAACCCCTTTTTTAAAGATCAAAACGGCCTGTTAAAAGGAGCATTTACGGATGATGGATTACATTTAAATGAGGCTGCTTACGAACTTTGGGCCAGATTAATCATGCTTTGCACCAGTTAATAAAACAAGTAATCCCTAACACCCCCGGCAAAACAAAACCCATACAAAACAACGGATCCCTTTTGAAAACTACTAACACCAAGGGGGTAAACAAAAAACGAGCCTGATTTCATAAATGTTTGCAACGTAATAAAAACAATGGAGATAAAAAAGAACAGTCGGTTTATTCAACATATGAACAATCTATCCCAAACAACCCCTCCTGCAAAGAATAAATATCTTTTCTCCCAATAAACAAAACAAGACGCTTAATCAATTAAGCAAAATAATATTTTTTTAACATCACAAGATAGTAAATATTTAAACAAACCTTTTGAAATACGAATTATTTTTGGTAAAATTGCACTACACAATACGACTAACATATTGTATTTTTTAAATCAGGTGTTACAATTCAATTCAAACATTATTTACAAACAAAAACCATTATTTATGAAAAAAATTACCACGTTCAGTTTTGTATTTACGTTTCTGGGCTTGATGCTTATGGCATTAACCAGCCATGCACAAGTTAAGGAAAATGGAAATACAATAGAAGTAACCAGAATCAGCACTATATTGGATCAGACCCAAGCCTCTGATGCTCTACCCGCAATCATTGATGACCTTGGAACTAACAGAGGAGCCTCATTCAATGGAGAATACATCTTTGTAGCTTCCAGGCAAGATGGCGATCAAATTTATTACTGGGACATTGATGATCCTTCTACCGTAAACGAGTTGACCATTCCTGAGGATTTTATTTCCGGAGGACTTTTCACCCTCAACGACCTGACCACTGTTGGTGATCAAATTTTTGTGACCAACATGGCAAATAGTGAGGGAGATGATTTTAAAATTTATCACTGGGAAAGCGTTAATGACGACAACCCCTCGGTTCTGGTTGAGCACACCCTTGGTGCCGGAGAACGTTTGGGAGATGCTTTCACTGTAATGGGTGATATGGAAACTTGGGGCACCATCGTTGTAAGCAACTGGGGAACCAAGGAATTTTATGCATGGGAGTTTGAGAATGACGTATGGGATGAAAACCCCACTGTTTATCTTATGGAAGATCTTTACGGTAACACCAATTTTGGCCGCGCAACCCTGCTACCCAACCTGCAAGAGCCCTTGTTGTCAGGCCCCGGATTTGGATGGGCAGTATATGATGAAAACGAAGAGACCTTCCCTGTGGTAATGGAACCGGATTTTTTCCCGGCCTGGGCCATGTACCCCATGGTATTTGAATTTAACGGTGAACGGCACCTTGCCTATAACCAAATCGGCACCAGCCCGGTAGAAAACAAACTGGTCGTTCTCCATATAGATGAAGGAAATGATGCCATTGAAGCGCTGGATCTGGTTTCGCAGGGGAACCTGGAAGACTTTATCGTTCACACCGTAGATCTGGGTGATGTTGCAAGCGGTAATGCAAGTACTTCTGTGGACATTTATACCGATGAAGACGGAGATGTTTATGTCTTTTCCTATGTTGCAGGAAACGGATTTATTCTGCAAAAAGTCTATACTGAGGTAATTGAAGCTTATGAATTGCCTTTTGTTGAAAACTTTGACGGAGAAGGAGAAGATACCCCTGCAGACTGGATGCCCGAAGGATGGCTAAACCTCGACGAGGATGGTGATGGACATAAATGGTATTGG
>SLQX01000247.1 GCA_007131245.1 Bacteroidales bacterium | reverse complement strand
ATATTATGTTAAATAGACTTTGTTAAAATATAGAGCAGCCTATCAGGGCTGCTCTATATCGGTTATCATAAGATTACAGGTTTTACTCCGGCTGAAAATCCTCGTCAATCTCTTCGTCAAAGATTCTTTGCCAAATTTCATTGAGTTCCTCAAGTTCTTCACGTTGATTGGTTCTCATATAGAGCTCACGTAATGACCGTAATACAATTTCATAATTGGGATCATCTTCATCTGTCAGCTGCTTGGCCTGTTCAAGATAAGGTTGAGCATTTTCACTCCATATTTCCTTGGATTTCTTTTCCAACTCTTCTGCTTTTCTTAGGTTTTCCTGGGTATACCCATCTCTTAGCACCTCATCAGCCTGTAAAAAGTACTGTATTCCTTCGTTAAAGTAGAGTGCTCCAAGGTTATAAATGGCATCAAAGTAATCCGGTTCAAGCTCGATAGCTTTTTCGTAGGCTTTGATTGCCTCCTGGTAAGCAAACTCTCTCTCCTCTTTAGTATACAGGGTATCTTTTGACATTTGATCATAATTCACAGCAAAGGCATAGTGCAGATTGGCATTTTCAGGATCTTTTTCAATGGCAAGCTCCAGCACTCTGCGTGCTTCGGGAATATTCCCGGCCGTAAGATATACATTGGCTTCGGCAAAAATCAAATCCAGATTTTCGGGATACTTCTCTCTACCTTTGGTAATCCATTCAACTGCCTGGTCCATTTCTTCTTTGAACACAGCAATGTTAGCCAGAGAGCTGTAAAGATAAGGTTGGTCATATTCATATTCCTCCACCTGTGTATAAATCTCGTACGCTTTGTCAAACTCCTGGGCAATTTCAGCAGCAAGTCCTGCATTGTAAAGAGTGGCCGTATCAATACTTTCAAATTCCAGGCTCACCTCATAGGAGTTCAAGAATAACGTACTTGCCTCACTATGTCTTTCTTCATTATAAGCGATTGCTCCACTATTAAAAAAGCTTTCAGACAACATAAGCTTTGCCTGTTGGATATCAAGTATATAACTATTATCCTCATCCAGTTCTTCTGCTTTGTTAATATACTCCCTGGCTGATTCCAGCGGATTTTCAACGAGGGCGTGGTATTCAGGGTTTTGTGAGTTTTCTATTGCCATCAGGATATTGGATTTTAACAACCATGCTTCGGGATCTTCCTGAACTTCTTCCATCTCCATAGCCAATTGTATGTTTTCCAATGCTCCAGGCAGGTTTTCTCTGCCAAGTTCACGTTCAGCTTGTCGAACCTCCTTCACAGAACACGAGGTTCCAACCAATATGGCAAGTAAAAATAAAAATGCAACTTTTTTCATTGTCTTGTTTTTTTGTTTTTGATAAACTGTCAACTAAATAATGTTTTTGCAAATGTAATAAAAATCTTTCCCACGAAAATTATACTACCTTAAAAGTGTTAAAAAACGTGTGTTTTTACGCATCGTCCTGGGTATTATCTGCCTTAGTATCATCGTTTTGATTGGGTTCTCCGCCCGGGGTCTCATCTTTTAGGGGATTGTCTTCCTCTCCATTACCGTTTTCAGACTTTTCCTGTATTTTAGCAACAGCAGCAATGGTATCACCTTTTCTGAGATTGATAAGCCTTACTCCCTGGGTGGCCCTCCCCATGTTTCTCAAATCTGCAACTGAGAGCCGTATGGTTACTCCTGATTTATTAATAATCATCAGATCATCGGCATCGGTAACATTAACCATCGAAATAAGCTGCCCTGTTTTTTGGGTTACATTGAGGGTTTTAACCCCCTTCCCTCCCCTGTTGGTCACCCGGTATTCATTGAGGAATGATCTTTTACCGTAGCCATTTTCAGAAACCACTAACAAGGAGCTTTCTGGATCACTGACACATACCATACTTACGACCTCATCCTCCGGGTTAGCAAGAGTAATACCCTTAACACCTGATGCATTTCGTCCAAGGGCTCTTATGGAGTTTTCTGCAAACCTGATGGCTTTACCATTTTTGGCTGCCAAAAGGATTTCACTTTCTCCGTTGGTAAGGTTGGCTCCCAACAATTCATCATCCGGCCTGATATTAATAGCAATAATTCCATTGGCTCTGGGTCTGGAATATGCCTCAAGGGAAGTCTTTTTAATAATTCCTTTTTTAGTGCCCAGGATAATATAGTTCTCCCTGGTATATTCTTCATCTGTAAGATCCTTCACATTGACAAATGCCTTCACTTTATCATCACCCGGGATATTGATCAGATTTTGAATGGGTCTGCCCTTGGAGCTCTTGGTTCCCTCCGGAATTTCAAAAACCCGTAACCAGTAACATTTGCCTTGCTGCGTGAAAAATATCAGGTAATTATGATTGGTTGCATGAAAGAGATATTCGGCAAAATCTTCCTGTCGGTTGGCTGAGCCTTTTGAGCCGGTACCTCCCCTGGCCTGGGTTCTGAATTCGGCAAGAGGAGTTCTTTTGATATATCCCATATGTGAAATGGTAATTACCATATCATCATCGGCAATGGTGTCTTCTATGCGGAAATCATTGGCCGTATATGTGATCTCGGTGCGGGTATCGTCTCCATATTTTTGTTTCAAATCCAGCAATTCATCCTTAATAATCTGCATTCGCAACTCTACATTGGCCAAAATTTCCTTGTAATGCTCTATCCTTTTAAGAACTTCTTTATACTCTTCTTTAACTTTTTCAATTTCCAGGCCGGTGAGTCTTTGCAACTGCATAGCTAAAATGGCCCTTGCCTGCAACTCTGACAGATTAAAACTGTCAATTAGGCCGGTTCTTGCCTGTTCAGGATTTTTACTTTTGCGAATCAGGTCAATTACTGCATCGATATTGTCAAGAGCAATAATCAACCCTTCAAGGATGTGTGCCCTTTTCTCCGCTTCCCTCAATTCATATTGCGTACGACGTACAACAACATCATGTCTGTGATCCACAAAATGTTTCAGCACGTCTTTTAGGTTAAGCAACATCGGGCGTCCGTTAACCAACGCAATATTGTTGACATTAAATGCAGTTTGAAGGGCGGTGTGTTGATATAAACGATTGAGCACCACATTGGGTACAGCATCCCGGCGCAATTCGTAAACAATGCGCAATCCCTTACGATCCGACTCGTCTCTTATATCGGTAATTCCCTCAATCTTCTTTTCATTCACCAGGTCAGCCGTTCTTTTTATCATTTCGGCTTTATTTACCTGGTATGGTATAGATGTAACGATGATGGTCTGCTTGCCGCTATCTTCCCCTTCCACTGTGGCTTCACCCCTCATCACAATTCTGCCTTTGCCGGTATTATATGCTTCTTTGACACCTTCATAACCGTAAATTAGCCCACCTGTGGGGAAGTCAGGCGCCTTTATGAAGTTCATCAACTCTTCAATGGTGATTTCAGGGTTATCGATAAAAGCCACGGTACCATCCACCACTTCAGAAAGGTTGTGCGGCGGCATATTTGTAGCCATCCCCACAGCAATACCACTGGCCCCGTTAATCAAAAGGTTGGGCACCTTGGCGGGTAACACGGTGGGTTCTTCTATTGTATCATCAAAATTTAGCTGAAAATCAACGGTTTCCTTGTCAATATCCAAAAGCATTTCTTCAGATATTTTTCTCAACCGGGCTTCGGTATAACGCATGGCAGCAGGACTGTCGCCATCGATGCTACCAAAGTTACCCTGACCGTCAACCAGGGGGTAACGTAAGGACCATACCTGTGCCATTCTCACCATGGCATCATAAACAGATGTATCTCCGTGCGGGTGATACTTACCCAGCACCTCTCCCACTATTCTGGCTGATTTCTTATAGGGTCTGTTACTGAGAATACCCAGTTCCGACATGCCAAACAACACGCGCCTGTGAACCGGCTTAAGCCCATCTCTAACATCGGGCAAGGCCCTGGAAACAATCACCGACATCGCATAATCGATGTAGGCGCTTTTCATCTGATCTTCAATATTGACTTTTGTAATTTTTTCTTCTGACATACCTGTTTTTCGTAATTTCCAAATTTATTGGGGAAGTTTATTTCAGAGCACGAAATTAAGCTTTTTTTACCTAACCATGAAGCCCAAATGTTATCCCAAGAGATTATTTACTAACAAAACGGCATCTTTTTTGTTAATATTTCCACACTGCACTTTCAGGGCTAAAACTTTTGTTATATGCCCTTTACAGATACTGTTAACACAACGGGGGTACATTTTACAGATATTATGAATAAAATTTGTCAATCTTTCGTCCGTTTTAGTTATTATTGTATGTAATTTTAGTGTTAGTTTTGTAATTCGTTTGAAAAAATTACCCGAAACAGTTATTATGGAAGCAAAATTTTCCCCAAGAGTAAAAGATGTAATTACTTACAGTCGTGAGGAGGCCATTCGGAATGGCAATGATTACATTGGTGTAGAACATCTTTTACTTGGTATTATAAGAGAAGGTGAAGGCTTAGCCATCCAGATATTGGTCAATCTTGGTTGCGATTTGAAAAAAATCAAATCCAATATTGAACGAACCATACGTACCGACTCCAAAAAAAATCGCAGCATTGAAAATATCCCCCTGGTTAAACAAGCCGAGCGGGTATTGAAAATTACCTACCTGGAAGCTAAAGTATTCAATAGTGAGGTAATTGGTACCGAGCATTTACTTTTATCTATTCTAAAAGATAAAGAAAATCTGGCCACAAGCTTGCTGCAACATGACAGCATCGACTATGATGTTGTGAAAGAAGAAATTCTGATGTTGAAGAACAACCCGGGAGATTCCCAGATTACCGGAATGGATCCACGCAGTGAGCTATCGCATGGCTCCGAAGAAGACGAAACATCGGAAGGTGGTGGTTTTGGAGGTGGTTTCAAAAAGTACTCGGACAAATCCAAAACTCCTGTGCTGGACAATTTTGGAAGGGACTTGACCAAAGCTGCAGAAGAAGACCGCCTCGACCCGGTTGTAGGCAGAGAAAAAGAGCTGGAGCGCATTGCACAGATTCTCTCACGTCGCAAGAAAAACAACCCCATTCTTATTGGTGAACCCGGTGTGGGCAAATCAGCTATAGCCGAAGGACTAGCCCTGAGGATCGTAGAAAGAAAAGTGTCGCGGGCTTTATTCAATAAGCGTATCGTAACCCTCGACATTGCATCTCTGGTAGCCGGAACAAAATACCGTGGGCAATTCGAGGAAAGAATGAAGGCCCTGCTCAATGAGTTAGAAAAAACGCCTGATGTTATCCTTTTCATTGATGAGTTGCACACTATTGTTGGAGCAGGAGGAGCCAGTGGTTCGCTGGATGCATCCAATATGTTTAAACCTGCGCTGGCAAGGGGTGATATTCAATGCATTGGTGCTACGACGCTTGACGAATACCGCCAGCACATTGAAAAGGATGGTGCCCTGGAAAGAAGGTTTCAGAAAGTATTGATTGACCCCACTTCTACAGAGGAAACCATTGAAATCCTTAATAATATCAAGAAAAAATATGAGGACCATCATCTGGTAAATTATTCTCCGGAAGCCATAAAGTCATGCGTGTCGCTTACCAACAGGTACCTCACCGACCGTTGCCTGCCGGATAAAGCCATTGATGCCATGGATGAAGCGGGCTCAAGAGTCCACATTACCAATATCAAGGTTCCTGAAAATATCATCAATATTGAATCACGCATTGACCAGGTCAGGGAAGAAAAGACCAAAGCCATCAAAAGTCAGAAATATGAACAGGCGGCCAAATTCAGAGACCAGGAGCGTGAGTTGATGGATTTACTGGAAAAGGAGAAAAAAGCCTGGGAGGAAGAGTCTCAGCTTCACAGGGAAACCGTTGGCGAGCAAAATGTCTCTGAAGTGGTGTCCATGATGACAGGTGTACCGGTTCAGCGAATTGCGCTTAATGAGAGTCAGCGTCTCATCAGCATGGAAGATGACCTGGAGAAAAGTGTTATTGGGCAAAATGACGCCATCCGCAAAGTGGTGCAATCCATTCGCCGAAACCGGGCAGGTCTTAAAGACCCCAACAAACCCATTGGTTCTTTTATTTTCCTTGGACCCACAGGCGTAGGTAAAACTCACCTGGCCAAAGTACTTTCCAGCCACCTTTTTGACTCAGATGATGCCATTATCCGCATTGACATGAGTGAATACATGGAGAAGTTTGCTGTGAGCAGACTTATTGGAGCTCCTCCCGGATATGTTGGCTATGAAGAAGGTGGACAACTTACCGAAAAGGTAAGACGTAAGCCTTATTCCGTGCTGCTTTTGGATGAAATTGAAAAAGCACACCCGGATGTATTTCACCTGCTCCTGCAAATGCTCGACGATGGTCAATTAACTGATAGCCTGGGAAGAAAAATTGATTTTAAAAATACCATTATCATTATGACCTCCAACATTGGATCCAGGCAGTTGAAAGATTTTGGCATGGGCGTAGGATTTAGTACTTCAGCCAAACAAGCAAAGTCAAAAGAGTATGCCCAAAGCGTTATTGAGAGTGCACTAAAAAAATCATTTGCACCGGAATTTCTCAACCGAATCGATGACGTGGTGATTTTTGAGCCCCTTGAAAAAGAGAGCATCTTTAAAATCATTGACATTGAACTCAGGTTGCTTTACGCACGCACCGAAGCATTGGGTTATAAAATCATTTTGTCAGATAAGGCTAAAGCGTATATTGCTGACAAAGGATGGGATTCTGCTTTTGGAGCAAGACCTCTTAAGAGAGCCATTCAAAAGTACCTGGAAGATCCCCTGGCTGAGGAAATCATCAAATCAAAAGTTGACGAAGGAGATGAAATACACGTTGATTTTGATGAAGAAAATGAGGAGATTAAAGTGGAGGCCAAAAAAGTCAAAGTATCCGATAAAAAGCTTTCAGAATAAGTTGAATAATAGGATTTAATTTTAATTTTAATCGTTAATAGAATAACCCGCAGTAGATGAATATCACTTGCGGGTTATTTTTATACCTACCCGGGAAAGATAAACTGTTTGCCAATAGCAATTATTAAGGTAAATTTCCCAGCCATAACTGCTATAGCTAATAAATTTTTTAAGAATTAAAGTAACATGTACTATGCTGATTTTCTGACACTACAGGCTAAAAGTAATTTTTCAAGGAGAAAATTTAACATTTAAATTATCTGTGAATTATTTTCTTGTTGTAGTTTTGAACATTAATTACCAATTTTTCTACTCAGCCCATAAAATCACTCAATAATTTATTAAAATAAACAAAACATGAAGCAAAAACTTTACTATCCTCTGATTTTTATCCTAATTGGAATATTTTCCATGGATCTTTATGGTCAGGAAATACAAATAACGGGTACTGTGCGGGACTTTGCTGATCAGCAAACCCTGCCAGGTGTAAATGTGGTTATCAAGGGAACCACAACAGGTACCATTACCGACATTAATGGCCAGTATGAGATTACTACAGAAGTAGGTTCTGAATTACTTTTCACCTTTGTGGGCATGGAGCCCAAAGAGGTTGAGGTGGATGGAAGCACCCAGGTAATAGACGTGGAGCTCAGAAGTGAAGTTGCTATTCTCCAGGAAGCCGTAATCGCTGTGTCGGCCATTGCCCGTGACCGTGAAACCCCGGTGGCTATTTCCACCATCGATGCTGAGGTTATCAGTGAACGTTTGGGAGCTCAAGAATTTCCTGAAATTTTGAAATCCACTCCCAGTGTTTATGCCACAAAAGAAGCCGGTGGATTTGGTGATGGTCGAATCAATATGCGTGGATTTGACTCCAACAATATTGGCGTTCTTATCAATGGTGTACCCGTCAATGACATGGAAAACGGCCGTGTATACTGGTCTAACTGGGCAGGTCTTTCAGATGTAACCCAAACCATGCAGGTGCAGAGAGGACTGGGAGCATCACGTCTGGCTATTAGCTCCGTGGGAGGAACCATCAATATTGTAACCCAGTCAACCGACCGTGAAAAGGGCGGAACCGTTTTTTATGGTTTTGGAAATGATGGGTATGAAAGAAGATCCGTTACCCTTTCAACCGGGATGATGGATAACGGATGGGCTATCACTGCTTTGGGCGGTCGCACCACAGGCAAGGGCTTTGTTAATGGCGCAGAGTTTGACGGATGGTCCTACTTTTTAAATGTTTCTAAAAAAGTAAGCGACAGGCATGTACTGAGCTTAACAGCTTTCGGAGCGCCACAGTGGCATAATCAAAGGTGGCCGCGTCAGCTCATTCAAACCTGGAGAGAACATCCTGATGGGATTCGCTACAACCCATCGGTAGGTATCAAAAATGGCGAACGTTTTAATTCTTCTTTTAACCAATATCACAAACCCCAGGTATCACTTAACCACTTCTGGTCTATTACTCCAGAAACCACCCTTTCCACAGCCGCTTATGTATCCATCTCCTCGGGTGGTGGACGAAGAATTCTTGGCCCCGACAGTGACTGGCTACAGTATGACAGAAATGATGGGACGCCTATTGAAGGGGTTACAAAACTTACCCCCAACGGTTACCTGGATTTTGACGCTGTAATGGAAGAAAATAAGAATGCAGAACTTGGCTCAACGGCTATTGTAGGGATGTCTGTAAATGAACATGATTGGTATGGCATGCTCTCTACCCTCCAAACAGAAATGGATAATATTAAACTAACCGGAGGACTTGACCTGAGGTATTACCGGGGCTATCATTACCAGAAAATTACCGACTTACTGGGCGGCTCACACTATCAAAACTTTAGCAATGTTAACCGCTCCAGGGAAGTGCGTCTTCAAGAAGAAGATAAAGTATCCTACCACGACATGGGTGAAGTAGGTTGGGCCGGACTTTTCGCACAAGCCGAATATATTTCCGACGACTATTCAGCATTTATTTCTGGTACAGTATCCAATACCAGCTATCGCAGACACGATTATTTCCTCTATTATGATGAAGATTCGCCGGAGCGAATCAACCTTCAACAGGAAGCTGATGAATACCTGCAGCAGGCAACCCAGGCTGAACTGGAAGGTGACACCATTGCTTATGATGACTTTATGTCAGAATATAACAGCATTATGGGCCGGACAGCCATGCAGTCCCAGAAATCTGATTGGATTGACTTCACGGCCTATAGCCTCAAAGGAGGTATGAATTATAATATTTCCGAATATCATAATGTATTTTTAAATGGTGGTTATTTTACAAGGGCACCTTTTTTCAGGTTTGCTTTTGTTGGATTTACCAACACGATTAACCAAGAGGTTAATCACGAAAGAGTAGTATCCAGTGAGATTGGTTATGGTCTGCGTACACCCATGGTTGCAGCAAACCTAATCCTGTATCGTACTGAATGGCTTGACAAAGCCCTTGTTAGAAATATGGGACAAGGTGTTATTGCCAACATTACCGGTCTTGATGCTTTGCACCAGGGTATTGAGTTGGATTTCACCCTAAGACCCACCGAAAAAATGCAAATTACCGGAATGTTTTCCTATGGAGACTGGTATTGGCAAGATGACCTGATTGCGGAAGTATATGACGATGAGCAGGTTTTTATTGACAGTATCGAAGTGTATGCAGCAGATTTGAGAGTAGGTAACTCCGCTCAAACCACCGCCGCTATTGGTATCAGCTACGAAGTACTTCCTAACCTGCGCCTCAACTTTGATGGAAACTACTACGACCGCCTCTTTGCTGACTTTAACGTAGAAGACAGGGGTGACGTTGACAATCGTGGTATTGACTCCTGGCAGATGCCCTCTTACCAACTCTTTGACCTGGGACTAAGATATCGATTCCAAATTGCCGGATTGGATGCAACCCTTATATCCAATATCAATAATATATTTAATACCGAGGCCATCAGAGATGCCACCGACGGACGTTCCTTTGATTATGATACTGCTACAGTATACTATGGATGGGGTCGTTCATGGACTACCTCTATCAGGGTAAGGTTTTAGTCAACTAATTATTAGTAACTTTTTTAATGACAGAAAATATGAAAAAAAGATATAATATACTGGGCCTTGTTTGGATTAGCATTATGGTGTTTTTTGTTTCCTGCGATCCCAACGAAGACCTCTATGAAACAATGGATGAGGCTAAAAAACCTCATAGTGAAGCCGTAGAATACACCCTGACTGCTTCTGATTATAGCAGTATCGGTGGAGTAGTTTCGGATTACGAGGCTTTTAACGATACTATTTCGGCCATGGATTATATCCCGGAAATTCTTGCCAACAGGTATGTTACCCTGAAACTGGAAAGCAGTGCCATGGTAACATACAACCATTTGCTTCTTGAACCGGACTGGTGGGAGGCTGGTTTTGGATATGAACTTACCCTGGACGACTATGACCTGATAGGAATATCAAGTTACAGATTTACCTGGGAAAACATGGCTCGCTCGTATCTTCCCACTTTCCTACGTGGCACAATTGCCGATCCTCAAGAAGGAGATACCCAAAATGTGATCTATAACTATCTTGCTGAAGATGAAGATGAAGTTTATCTCAACCTTGACACTTACGAGCATGATGGTTCAAACTGGGTGTGGATAGAGACCCTTGAAAATATTCCCTATGCCGGATACGAGCTCACTTCTGAAGACTACAGAAGCTGGGGTGCAGGAATTGGATCCTACGAAAGCTTTAGTGAAGAATATCCCCCGGAAGATTACCTGCCCTCCTTTCTGAAAAGCAAGTTCCCATTAGCCAAAGAAGGTGATGAGCAGGTGCTTAAATACAACTACTTTGATGCAGGACAACACACCAAAATTGACAAGTTTGAATTTGATGGTGTCCGTTGGAGTATGGTGCCTTATATTGAAGAAAGAACAGAGCAATATATCTATGGTGAGTTAGGGTGGGCATTCGACCCCACTGTCATTTTTACGATGCGAAGTGATGACTACGCGTACCTGGTAGAAATTGACCCCATCGGGCAGCAGGAGTTTCAGTATGATGATTTTGCCTATTACTATGGAGCAAGCTCTTTCTATTCCAACTTTGATATTCGGTTAATAGGCCGCCGTCTTGATGATTTGGATGATGGCGGATATGCTGACCCCGAACTGGTTGAAATTTATGAAAACGAAGGCTCTGAAGCGGCGATGGAAGAAATGCTCAGAAGGATTAATGAAGAAGGTATCCCTGCCCTGCTGCAGCACAAATATCCCGATGCCACACCCCAGGTGGGTGGCATTGATGTCCATTTTATTGTACGTTACCATACCTTTGCTGATAACTGGGTAAACCGCTTTCCTGAAGCAGAATATATCTGTACTGCTGCCGGGAATCCACCCGAGTTTGAGCTCATTGATGTAAGAGAACAAGATGAATGAACATAATTTATCTTAATAATACGGATAAAAAAGGCTGCGGGACTCATTCCTGCAGCTTTTTTTATCGCCTAGGGTTATATCAATCCTGAGAAATGCATAATATCGAATTGTTTTTAAAACAAGCTAAAATTCACTTATATATTATTAGGTTTTAATCGGAATTTTGATAAACCTTTGATGGCATCTCGCTATGTATGGTAATTCTCCATATCGGTCTAAGACCAGGGAATTCAGCCCTTTCAGTTTCTGAAAATAATGATGCTTATTTTCAGAAACTCAACAACGCTGGAAAAGATGAGTTTGTATTGTTGCCATATAAAAGAATGTGGATTTTTTCTCTTTCAGAAACAATGAATGAACTTCATTTTCATCCAAATCCTCTATGCTCTTACAAAAAAACCCCGGCATATAAAAACACCGGGGTTTAATTTTCGGGTTATACAAACCCAAAGTACATTTTATTTTACTTCTGAATCTGAAGTTTTTGGTTAAGTGTGTTTTCACCTGCAACCACCTGCACAATGTATATACCAGTTTGCAGGAAGCTGGTATTGATTCTCACCTGCTCACTTTGCACTGCCTGCTCCATCATCAACTGTCCATTGATGTTGAAAATTCTCACAAAATCAATCATTTCCTCACCTGAAACATTAAACTCGTTGTTGGCAGGGTTGGGATACATGGTAAAGCCAGCTTCGGCAATGTCCTGAACACTGGTGGGTTCCAGGAAATCAGCCAGAGACCTGGGGAGCAGACGCTGAGCATCATATCGTTGATGGATAACTCCAACAAGGTCCTTGGGAGTTGTAGGGATTTCAGTACCAAAGTAATCCAGCAAGTCGGGCGAATTGGGTGTGCGAATCACACCTTCTCCGGTTTCATCTATGATATAAAATGACTCATTATGGGTAAAAGTATGGTCATCAGGAAAGTCTTCATGATCAAAATCAAAGGATACATTTCTTACAACAACCAACATGGCCTGGTGCTCTTCTGCCAGATCCTCCAAAGTAACTTCTTGGGGGTCGACGGTATTACCAGTTGAACTGGCTGCACCCGGGTCTTCGGTGGGAGCAAATTGAAGCATATCCTGGAATTCAGTTAGGTTCCCTTTCAGGTTGGTAATACCATCATAATTATCAAATTCGGTTTCGATGATACCTTCATCGTCATCGATCATGATGGCACCCGTATCATCCTGGATATACATCTGTCCGCGATAAGCAATTTGCTGGTGTGTAATAACTACTTCACCTGTAATCTGGTAAATGATATCATCGCTTATTTCCTGATCACGCAATTGGGCAATGTTATCCACAAGGATGGCTTCAGGGGCTTCTTCTATGATGATGTTATCAACAAACCAGGAGTGCCAGCCTTCATCACCCTGGTAAACAAATGCCACATATATTACCTGGCCTTCATAGTCGCCCAGACTTACAAGTCTTTCTGTATAGTTTTCGATGGAAGCATCTGACTCATACACAAGATGAAAATCGCCATGCTCAGGATTACCACTTCCGGTGGAAATCATCACACCATGCAGGGCATCTTCATCGTATTGCCCCATAAAAGCATTTTTCTGGTAAAAGGTCAGCAACAAGTTCTCATCTTCACCAATTTCAATTTGGGGGCTTACAAGCCATGAATCAGAAACACCAGCGGGATCATCCTCATGCAGAAGCGCCTGGTCTTCGGTGTAAGTGTCATCTGTATAGTTCCAGTTACCTTCACCATAACTGTAATTATTCCAGGTTGCAGGAGGGAACTCCATCCCTTCCAGGTCTGCTGTCCAGGGGAAAGCGTTTACCAAATCATCGGAAATTTCAACCATCACCACATGATGCGTTACATCCTCATCGGCAACTGTTACCTGGCCGGTTTTTAGATAAAAACCCTCTTTCTCTGCGGTGTAGGTATGTGTTCCTGCCGGAATATCCTCAAAAAAGTAATCTCCTGCGGCATTGGTTTCACCCAACAAGGTGATTTCTGCATCATTGATGGCATCATTCCACTCATCGGTTACATCAAAGGTGACATCGTAAAAATCAAGTGCTTCAAAATCGGCCCAGTTGCGTGCTGTGATATAATCTCCATCAGTCCTTGAGTTGGGCAAGCCCGTGATGTTAAATGAACCAACCGGTACAGGGTCACCCACATAATCCACATCGTAGAACGTTGCTCTGAATTCAGCAGTTTCTACACCATCGGTTATTTCATAGGTATTTCCACCAGAAAAGTTTCCGTCAGGATCTACAAAAGATACATCCTGGATAGTGACCAACCGTGCCTGGTAATCCATGAAGTTGTTTACAAAGTCTGTAAGGGTAATTTCCAGCGGTTCGATCACATTGCCTGAAGAGGTTGGCTCTCCGGGATCTTCCTCGGGTACAAACTGCAGCATGTTTTCAAATTCCGATAGCGTACCTTTAATGCCGGTTATACCATCATACAGTTCATAGATAGTTGTGATAATTTCACCGACATCATCAATTAAAATTCCTGCCGTTCCATCCTCAATGTACTTAGAATTTCTCCAGTCTTCCTGGTAGGTAAGGATAGCTTCTGCGGTCAATTCATAAACGGTACCATCGGTATCCTGCTGGCGAAGTTCTTCAATGGTAGAAACCTCTACCACATCAGTTTCGCCATTTTCTGCCTGGGTATTGTAGGTAAAAAGTACAAATACCAATGCTAGAGTAAACGTTAATCCTGGTAATAGTTTTTTCATGTTTATTGTTTTTAGGTTAATAAATAAATAGGGGGAATTTTTTTGCATATAACAAAATTAGAAAATTATTGCTCCCTTTGAAAGAAGTATCATTAAAGTTTTATTAATTAGAGGTTTTTTTCCATAATCCTCTGTTAACAATAGCTATCAAACTTAATTGAAGTGTATAACCATCAAAGTTCAAATTTTTCCTTATAATGGGTTTGATAGTTTGGCTACGATAGAATTTTTAACAATCCCCTAAAGCGATTCTCATGTTGTGAGTCCCTATCGGGTCAGCTCATATTTTGTACCTTTGCTTGTTATTTTGCAAATGTGTTGGTATGTATATAGAGTCCCTTTCTTTACTGCAATTCAAAAACTACCGTGAAGCCGGCCTTTCATTTATACCGGGTATCAACTGCTTTACCGGTAATAATGGTACAGGAAAAACCAACTTACTGGATGCCATCTATTACCTCTCCTTTTGTAAAAGCTTTACCAATACCGCAGATACCCAAAATATCCTTTTTGATAAAGACTTTTTTGTCATACAAGGTCAGTACCAGCTTAATGAATCCAGGGAAGAACTTTATTGCGGGGTAAAACGTGGGCAGAAAAAAGTATTTAAAAGAAACAAAAAAGAGTATGAACGTCTGGCCGATCACATCGGCTTATTTCCTCTTGTTTTAATATACCCGGGAGATGTTCAATTGGTTGCAGGAGGAAGCGAGGACAGGCGCAAGTTTTTGGATGGCGTTATCTCTCAGTATGACAAAGAATACCTGCAAAGCCTGCTGGATTATAACAAGGCCCTGGCGCAAAGAAATGTGCTGCTTAAACAGTTTGCAGAAAAACGCTATTTTGATGAAGCAAGTCTTGAAATATGGGATAACCAGCTTATCATTCATGGAAAATATATCCACGGGGTAAGGAAAGCATTTTTTGATAACTTCCGGCCCGTTTTTGCTGATAATTATCACAAATTAAGTGGAAATAAGGAGGTTACAGGAATTGAATATGAGTCTCAACTGAATGAATCTCAACCGGAAGAGCTTCTTTTGTACGCAAGAAAAAAAGATCGCGCAATGTTGCACACCACCACGGGTATTCACAAGGACAACCTGGTGTTTTTACTCAACGGTCAGCCCCTTAAGAAATTTGGCAGCCAGGGACAGCAAAAAACATATGTAATAGCACTCAAGCTGGCCCAGTTCCACTTTATTAAACAGCTGAAAAAACGGAACCCTATTTTGTTGTTCGATGATATTTTTGATAAGTTGGACCCCAGACGCGTTGCACTTTTGATCGAAATGGTGAGCAAAGGTAATTTTGGGCAGGTTTTTATTTCGGACACCCATGCCCAGAGACTTGAGCAAATATTAATGGATTCTGAAATAAACAGCAGGGTTTTCCAGGTAAACGATGGCCAAATTGCACATTTTTCAGATACCCGCAAATAAAACAAGAAACTATAAACAGAACCGTCTCATGAAAAAAGCAAATGAACAAAGCCTTGGAGATGCCATAAAACAGTTTTTGAAAGTTTACAGGATGGAGGATAAGATTACCGAAGTAAGGATACACAAAGCCTGGGAAACAGTTATGGGACACCAAATCGGTCAACTCACCCAAAAGGTGACTTTTTCCAGGTCCACCCTTACTGTTTACCTGAAATCTGCTCCCCTGCGTGAGGAACTATCTCTGGGCAAAAGCAAAATCATTGTCCTTATTAACAAAGAAGTGGGGCAAAATGCAGTGCAAGAAATTGTTTTCAGATAAGTTCCAACTCAAGCCTGCTTTTATAAATTCGACGCACCAGGCAATTTACAGTTTTACGTTTTTTCAGCCACTCAGCCTGTGTTGAATCAATAAAAGTTTTAATATCCTCTCCATAAGGGTCTTCGACTACCAGCACATGCTCTATGGTACCGTCCGAATAGTGCAACTCATTCAGCTCCAGTATTCTGAAGTTATAGTGTTTTCCTTGTTTGTACCATGGATTTTCAGGCTCCAGGAAGTAAAAGCCATCCGGGGTTATGCCATCCACCCTGCATCGCACCTGTTGACCAAGGCGAAGCCTGTAATGGGGATAGTATTTCTTATTGATAACATGTCTTTTACCCGAGGTGTCTTCCACAATAAAATACCGGATTTTATCCTCATGGTTAATTTTTTCGTCAATAATTGTAAAAAAGTAAGATACTCCCTGCTCCAAAGCATAACCATCCGGTTCATCATCCAAAACATTCAACCAAAGCCTTCCTTTTTTTATTCGCTGCAAAAGACACCTTACTCTTGAGTTAGCTTTTAGCCTATTGGACTGCACCCTCACTTTCCACTCATTGTCAAGCACATCCCTAACAACAATATAATTTTCTGTAGTACCTGTCACATTCTCCTGTTGGCCGTGGTCTACCACATCAAAATCATAAATCTCACCTTCTTTATAATGTGGGTGCACAGGCTCCAAAAACATACGACCATTGCAGTTGATCTTATCAACACGACAGCGTATATCATCCTCCTTTTTAATGCCATACCTGGTATAATACCAAGCAGGCATCAATACTTTAAAACCAAGTGGGTCGCGCAATACAAAGTAAGACTCCCGTTCGGTCAGTTCAATGGTTTTAATTACCCGGAAGTGGTGATAACTACCTTCGGTAAGACGGCTGTTAGCTACCTTCAGTTTGCGAACACGGATTTGATGGTTTTCAAGATACATAGCTCCAGGGATGAATTATAGATCGGAGGAAGATATGATTTTGCCCCCGTTATCCAGGATGGATTGTTTCATTTTGGTCCAGCCCTCAGGGTCAATGGGGCGAGTTGCATCTTCAAGCACAAAAGTTTCAAAACCACACTCTTTGGAGTCTAAAGCAGTAAAACCCACACAAAAGTCAGCTGCCAAACCTCCCATATATACCGAAGTCACCCCCCTACCCTTCAGGTAGTCTGCCAATCCAGTGGATTTCTTTTTACCATTGTCGAAAAACCCACTGTAAGAATCAATTCTGGGGTCTGTCCCCTTTCTAAAGATGGCTTCTACCGCATGCATGTTCAGGTCACGGGAAAACTCTGCCCCTCGGGTGCCATTTACACAGTGGTCGGGCCAAAGAATTTGCTCAAGGCCTCCCAGCTCTGTGGTTTCAAACTGCTTTTTGCCCGGATGGTTGGAAGCAAAACTGCCATGGTTTTGAGGATGCCAGTCCTGAGTAGCAACCACCAGAGGAAATTTTTCCTGGACTTTATTCAAAACGGGAATTATCTGGTCACCGTCGGGTACACCAAGGGCACCATCGGGTAAAAAGTCATACTGTACGTCCACCAATAGTAATGCTCTCATAAAAAATAATTTTTTAAATTAACACATTATCCATGAATAACTATCTTTAAAAGACTCAAGGAGCGTACCTCCCTTATTTATCTATGCTTTAAAAGCAATTGATCTCTTGTTTTCATGATTTTGTCACTGATGCCCACTTTATAAATATGCGGAAAGTCAAAACGTTGATGCTCAACGGGCAAAAGGTTCAACCTTGTAAGCAGCCGCTGGTGGATGTCTTGGGGGTTTTCCATTTTTGTAACTACCTCTCCCTTCCGCATGGCTGTGGAATAAACTTCTTCGTACCGCAAATCGGTAAGACATAAAGATTTGTGTTTTTCAAAGGGATGAATCATACGATCAATATCACTTTCATCGGAACGCACAATAGCATCCGCATAAAACATCCCATCTCTGTCAAAATACCTTAATACCTTTTTTCTGCCTGGCAAAGTAGTTTTTTGCAAATTATCGGAGATCTTCAGCACCGCATTATCCTGCACAAAAGAAAGCTTGTAAACGCCATCTAGGGCTGCATCAGGCTTGCCGGTGATAAGGCTTGTACCCACCCCAAAGACATCTATGGGAGCTTGCTGTTCCAAAAGACTTTTTATAACATACTCATCCAGCTGGTTGGACACAACGATTTTGATATCGTCCAAACCATCATAGTCCAAAATTTCCCTGGCTTTCTTGGATAAATAGGCCAAATCACCACTATCCAAACGAACACCCTGTAGTTTTTCACCCCTGCTCTCCATTTCTTTGGCTACAGTAACGGCATTGGTCATCCCACTTCGGAGTGTACTATAGGTGTCTACCAGGAAAACACTATTTTTGGGGAAAGCCTTTGCATAGGCCCGAAAAGCTTTTAACTCATCACCAAAGCTTTCGATAAAGCTATGAGCCATGGTACCGGCATGTGGGATATTGTATTTTTTGGATGCAAGCACATTGGAGGTGTTGTTAAAGCCACCTATTATAGCTGCCCTTGAGGCCTGAACAGCCCCAAAAGATTGTGCCCTTCTCAAACCAAAATCGCTCAGGACTTTGTTTCCTGCAGCATACCGTATCCGGCTTGCCTTGGTAGCTATCAGGGATTGAAAATTCAGTACATTGAGAAGCAATGTTTCCACCAATTGAGTTTCTATCAGGTTTCCCTCAACCCTGGCTACAGGCTCAAACGGGAATACTACATCTCCTTCCCGAAAAGCATATATACTGCCGGTGAAACGAAAATCTTCAAGGTAGTCGAGAAATGCCGGATCAAAACCCTCATCTTTCAAATATTGCAGATCTGCATCCTGGAAACGCAAATCACGAATCAGTTGCAACAACTCCTGTAATCCTGCAAAAACAACATAGCCCCCTTTATTGGGTATTTTCCGGAAAAAATAATCAAACCCCGCTTGCTGCTCATGCATTTGGTTTTGAAAATAGGCCTGTGCCATTGTCAGCTGATACAAATCAGTATACAAAGGTGAAATACTCTGGTGATAAAACATGTATTGCTACTTTAATGAAAAGATTAAACCATAAGTTGCCTATAAAATATCGTCATTTCTATCAAAACATCAATTAACTTGCATGAGCAAGGTTTAATATACATGCCGGCAAATTATGAGAACAAGTTTTTGAGCGCCTCCTGGTGCACTTTAAAATGCGACTCGTTAAAATTAACCACTCGTATGCTCTTTAAATGCTTTAACCCGGGCATTTTGACATAAATTGTGCGCAAAGCCACAGGTGCTGCTTCCTCCACCGGGTATCCGAAAGCCCCTGTTGATATGGCAGGAAAAGCAATACTGGTGATTTTATACTCCTCACATAAATCTAATGCATTTTCGTAGCACTTTGCCAAAAATTTATCATGTGGAACATCCCGGTCGTATACAGGGCCCAAAACATGAATTACATATTTATTGGGCAATTTATGAGCACTGGTAATTACAGCCTCACCCGGTTTAATAGGCCCCTTTTTCATGGCTTCTTTTTCCAGTTCCGGGCCAGCTGCTTTGTGAATAGCACCGGCCACCCCACCGCCAATTCGTAAAAAGGCATTGGCGGCATTAACTATGGCTTCTACATCGTGTTGTTGAACAATGTCCCCCATAGTTACTTCAAGGCAGGCATTTCCGTGTAATATCTTTTCTTTTTCCATAGCTAAATATTTTAGATATTCATTCATCAAATAGTCATTGGGGTTTTGATGTCATACCTGGTGAAATAATTCCTCCAAAAACAGGAGTGCGCAAAGCATCAAAACGTTTGTTGCATCAGGCTTTAACAACAAAAACCTGGGATGTTTCATATTTTACCACTTTTACCTCCTCGCCTTTGTCGATGTAACCTGTAAGAGCCGTTGCATCATAAATATCATCATCAACTTCTACTTTACCACTAGGTCTTAGTATAGTATAGGCAACACCCGTTTTCCCGAGCAAATCGCTCATTCTTACATCTGTAGAGGTGTATCCTGCTGTTCTTTCCTGAACAGTATTCAACGAGAGGGTATCACCCAACTTGCCCCGGGATGTTATAATCTTTGCACCCAGGTAAAATGAAGAGGAAAGTGAAAGGAAAAATGCAATAATAACTATCAGGAATGCCCTGCCAACCTCAGACATAGGTACACCTGTAAAATCAGGCCCCTGGTTACCAACCATTGCAAAAGCCAGTCCGCTTATCATAAGTACAACTCCTAAGATACCTGCCACTCCAAAGCCAGGAATGGCAAAAATTTCCACAGCCAATAATGCAAGGCCCAGCACAAAAATGATGATTTCCCAATGGGTTGCTAAACCTTCCAGGTATAGAGGTGAAAAATAAAGTAGGGCGGCTGCAAGGGCAACCAATATGGGAAAGCCAATACCCGGGGTCTGAAGTTCAAAATAAATACCCCCCAAAATGAGCATGATCAAAATACCACTTACGACGGGACTAATAAGAAAGTAAATGATGCGATCAATAGTTGTCAGCTGTTGCTCAACAATGCTATAATTTTCAAACCCGGCAAGCTCAAGCACTTCGTCCACATTTTCTGCCATCCCTTCGCAAAAACCCCACCGCATGGCCTCAGATGTAGTAAAAGTGAGAACCTTACCCTCTTCAATAACCCCATCTATTTCAATAGAGGGATCAACCATTGCCTGGGCAATGTCGGGATCCCTGTCCTTGGCTTCAGCAGTAGAACGCATCATCGAACGCATATAAGACTGAAACTTGTCGGGTACCACTTCACCCGTTTGATCCACTACTGTTGCAGCACCAATATTGGCTCCGGGTCGCATGTAAATTCTGTCGGAAGCAATGGATAGCAATGCTCCAGCCGAGGCAGCGTTGTTATCCACAAAGACAATGACCGGAATACGCGATTGCATAATACGGGTACGGATGGAATCTGCAAGGTCAACCTGCCCCCCATAGGTGTTCATGTGGATAAGTATTACATCAGCATTCAGAGAATCCGCCTCTTGAAAAGCCATTTTTGTTCGCCTTTGAGCCGGAGCGGCAATGGGCTCCTTGATATCATACTTGTAAATTAGAAAGTCTTTCTCCGGATTATCTTCAATCATCCGGCTGATTCGGTCTTCCCGCGCAAAGCCTGATAAAGCAATGCCCATTAGAGCCCCAAATAATATTCCGCTTACTATTTTCCAGTTCATCGGAGTGTTTTTATAAAACTTGATACTAAATAAATTACAATATGTCTTTTACGATGGTTAAACAACCTTGTTAAGGGTTTGTTTTCAACGGTGTATTGTTTATCAGCTATCCTAAACAACACACTACCCCTTTATGGGATTATTTTTAGTTGATGGTGCTAAATTATAAAGAAAAAGCCACTAAAACACTTACAATCGTAACGCATTTTAGTGGCTCAGTAAAAGCAGGGGAAGTCTTTGTTACTTTTTATTGTGATCTGCTAAAAATTTCTCCAGCCCTATATCTGTGAGGGGGTGTTTCAATAGTCCCAGGATAGGATCAAGCGGACAGGTTACCACATCCGCTCCGGCTTCCGCACAACCAATAATATGCATGCTGTGCCTGATACTTGCTGCCAGAACCTCAGTTTCAAAACCGTGTATGGTGTATATATTGACAATCTGCTGAATAAGCTCAACACCTTCATTAGATATATCGTCTAAGCGGCCAATGAAAGGAGACACATATGTGGCGCCCGCTTTGGCAGCCAGTATAGCCTGGCCGGGTGAAAAAACCAGCGTACAGTTGGTCTTTATGCCCTTGTCAGTAAAATAACGAATGGCTTTTATCCCGTCTTTTATCATGGGAACTTTTACCACGATTTGGGGATGGAGCTCGGCAAGTGCCTCGCCTTCTTTTACAATTCCATCAAAATCTGTTGCAATAACTTCGGCACTAACATCACCATCTACAATATTGCAAATATCAACGTAGTGTTTCAGGATGTTATCTTGTCCCTTGATGCCTTCTTTGGCCATCAAAGAAGGATTGGTTGTAACACCATCCAAAATACCAAGATCATTGGCTTCTTTGATCTGGTCAATGTTTGCTGTATCAATAAAAAATTTCATTTGCTTATTATTTTGTGGGTTGGATTAATTATTTTCGGGGGTGTCAATAAAAAAGCAAGCCTGGCGTCGCACCGCTACGACCGCCTACCCTTGCTACCTTCCGGTCCTGGGGGAGTTCAGCAGGAGCTGGTCGCACCAGACTTGCGGTTGCAAAATTAGAAAATTTTATTGAGTCTACAAGTTGTATTTCAGTTTTTCACCCAGTTTTCATGATATAATTTATATCATCCTGATTACCAACACCAAAATCCTCTTAACACATAATATTTTAAAAATCCATCAATAGGCTTAGTTTAATTTAAGGGATTTCAATGGCCAGGGACTCTTTACTGGCAAAGCCTAATAGGATTAAGCATCAAGAATAGTATCCAGCCATTCATTGGATGCTGCCTGTAATTACCCTGCAGGCTGTGTGTCATATCGTTTTATAAAGGGTTTTCATTAAACTTACTCCAAAAAGTCAGGGTGGAGAGTATTTTTTAAAACACCCATTTAAAATATGATGCCGTTATAAATGGATAAAAAATAATATCGGTTAAAATATTTTTCATAAGCTTCTATGATTGATGATATTTTTATTAGTTTTTTTTATAATTTTGAGAACCCTATTATTTTTGGACATTCTTCAACATCAAACTACCGATAGAAAATAAGTTCTCATTAACAACAATTTAAAAAACAGCTATGGAAGAAAATGAAACTCAAACCAGCAAAGAGGGTATGGTCAGGCCTGCACTCATGACAGCTTTTCTGATTGCAGCAGCCATTATCATCCTAAACCTTATATACTACATCGCTGGTAGTATAACACACAGCTCTTTAGGGTGGATTTCCCTGGCCCTATTGCTTGGGGGGTTAATATATGGTGTTATCACATTCCGAAACGAAAATCTGGGGGGATATATCAGTTATGGAAAATCCCTTGGCTTCAGTGTACTCACAGGTTTGTTTGTGGGGGTAATCACAGGAATCTTTGCCCTCATTTTATATGGTATTATTGACCCTGGACTTATTGAAACTTTAAAGGCTGAAGCAGAAAAAACGGTTTATCAAAACTATCATCATTTCGACTATGATCAGCAGGAAGCAATGATAAAAATGCAGCAACGGTTTATTAGTCCTTTAATATTAAGTATTTCCTCGGTGTTTGTAACAGTTATCCAGGCATTATTAATTGGGTTAATTGTTTCTATCTTTTTGAAAAAGAAAAAGCCACTGGATGCCCAATACAGTGAACAAGACAAAGCATGAGTTTGAATAAAATAATGCCCGAATCTCACTTCAATACCCAAATCAGTGGGATTCGGGCAATCCTCTTTATTTTCGCCCTATTCGTTTTATACTCCTGCTCCCAGGGTGTATACAACTGCAAATCAACACAATGCCTTGTTATCCCCTGTGGCCCGGGTCCAGAAGATTTTGCACTGGACACCCTTAGCCAACCCCACCGATTTATCATTTCCTCAGTTGATCGCAGACAAGGCACTTCGGGAGAAATCCTGAGTATGGATGTGAATACCCATGAATATACCAGTCTGCCGCGCATCAACGAGCCCGATACCCTTTTATTCAATCCCCATGGCATGGATCTTTATGACAATGCAAACGGGGAAAGCTTTTTGTACGTGATATCTCATGATAAATCAGGCGAACTTGTGCACAAATACCAACTTCAGGGAGATACGCTGTTTTTCCTGGAATTAGTAAGCCATCCTTTATTTGAAAGTCTCAACGGCATTGCAGCAGACAGGGCCGGGGGATTTTTTGTAAGCAACGATAATGTGCTCAATGGCAATGTGCTGTATTGTGACATTACAGGGAACTGCACCCCAGTTAAAAGCGGACTTTCTTTTGCCAACGGATTACTTCTAATGGAAGACAAACTCTATGTGGCAACAACCCTGGGTAGCAATGTTTATGAAATTGATTTGAATGATGGGTATCGCTCTCAAAAAGTTACACAGATCAAAGGCGGGGATAACTTCAGTGCTTGGGGCAATAAGCTTATATTGGCGGCACACCCCGATTGGTTCCGATTTTTTATACATGTGCTGAGGGCAGAATGGCGCTCACCCTCAGAGGTTTACCTTATAAACCCGGCAAGCAACGAGAAAACGTTGATTTTCAGAGATAGTGGTAACAATATCAGTGCATCGGCAACTGCCATTATCTACAATGGGTATTTATATGTTTCACAAGTATTTGAGCCTTACCTGCTGCGGGTCAAGCTGGATGAAAGTTTTAAATAGACCATGCTGCACCTGAAGTTTAGATATTACCTTATTCCTGCTTTTCAATAAAATCTGCGGCATATTTTATCACATAGGAGAGTTTCCATTGCGGGTGTTCATCAATGGCAACGCCCACCTTGGTGTATTCAGGATTAAGAATATTAACCCGGTGTCCTCTCGAGGGAATTCCATCATCCACCATCAAGCTCATAATTGCATCATGAGCATTGGTAGTTCCCCACTGGAGGTTTTCCGCCAAAGAACCAACCCAACGCCCATGTCGTGAAGCTCGTGCAGGTATCCCCCCCTGCCCCTCATGATCAGTGGAGCCGGTTCTTTTCATGTACGCTGCATGATCGGCAGAAGCACGGCTCAACCCTTCGGAGGGTTCAAATAAAGGTGCGGGCTTTGTTTCTAGCAATTCGTCATAGAGCTCCCTGACAGCAGAAGCACCTTCCTGGGTGCGCAATGGCACCTTGCCCGGAATATGAAGGATATTACCTTCAAAGTGCTGCAATTGCGGATAAACATACAATCGTGCATAACGGGGTGGATCATGACGGATCAGGTTCATGGCGAGGACCAGGTTTTTTTCTTCGTCAGTGAGATAACCTGCTTGCCTGGCGGTGTTTAGTTTATTAACTGGCCACCCATCCCTTTCCAAAGCCCGGGCATACCCGGTATTGGTATATCCGTCAAAAATATGCAGCTTTGTAGTATCAAGGTCTCCGGCTTTAGCCATTGTTCCTGTAAGAAACATGACGAACAATAATAAATATCTTATCTTCATATTCAAATGTTTAGTGCGTTGTTAAAAGTGGTTTGGCTGAATGTTTTTCTGATTTAAATTTACAGGATTTTTGTAAAAAATAAAAGACCTGTTTCAAAACGTAAAAGAGATCGTTTAATTGTATCCCAAAAAACCAGAATTAGCCAAACCAAAAGAAGGAAAACTTCAATTAAGTCAACAATTGTAGTAAGGTTAGGTAAAAATTGATTACCCAACAAAAATTATCTGTTTATCTTTGCCCATTATTTTCGAACCAAATCAAACAAAGCAATAAAATGAAAGAACTTCCCAGGCAATACGCCCCCTCGGCCATAGAGAAAAAATGGTATGCTTACTGGATGGAAAAGGGATATTTCCATTCTGAACCCGATGACCGCAAACCCTATACCATTACCATTCCTCCGCCAAACGTAACGGGAGTTTTACATATGGGCCACATGCTCAACAATACCATACAAGATGTACTTGTGCGCCGGGCCAGGATGCAGGGAAAAAATGCCTGTTGGGTACCTGGCACCGATCATGCCTCCATTGCGACAGAAGCCAAAGTAGTGGCCAAGTTACAAAGCGAGGGTATTGACAAAAATACCATTACACGTAATCAGTTTCTGGAGCATGCCTGGGAATGGAAAGAAAAACATGGCGGCATTATCCTTGAGCAACTTAAAAAGCTAGGTGCATCCTGCGATTGGTCCCGCACTGCGTTCACCATGGATGACCAGCTTTCTGAATCAGTCATACAGGTTTTTATTGATTTGTATGAAAAGGGGCTCATTTACAGGGGTGTACGTATGGTAAACTGGGATCCTAAAGCCCTGACAGCACTCTCTGATGAAGAGGTAGTTCACAAAGAGGTGCAGTCGAAGTTTTATTACCTGCGCTATAAAATTGAAGGTACTAATGATGAGTATGTCACCATTGCCACCACCCGTCCTGAAACTATCCTTGGAGATACAGCAATTTGCGTTCACCCCGAGGATGAGAGGTTTAAACACCTGGAAGGGAAAAAAGCGCTTGTACCTTTAATTAACAGACCTGTACCCTTCATTTTTGATGAATATGTAGACCGTGAGTTTGGAACCGGTGCCCTGAAAGTTACACCGGCACACGATATCAATGATTACAACCTGGGAATAAAACACAACCTTCCCTCCATAGATATCTTTAATGACAACGGATCACTGAATGAGAAAGCTGAAATTTACATTAATGAAGACCGTTTTGTCGTGCGGGATAAAATTGCCCGGGAGCTGGACGAAAAAGGACACCTCATTAAAACCGAAGAACTTACCAATAATGTTGGCTTCTCTGAACGCACCGACGAAGTGATTGAACCCAAGCTTTCCATGCAATGGTTCCTGAAAATGGATGAACTGGCCAAACCCGCCCTGGATGTGGTGATGAATGATACCATTAAATTTTACCCGGCCCGGATGAAAAACATTTACAGGCACTGGATGGAAAACGTGCGTGACTGGTGTATCAGCCGGCAACTCTGGTGGGGACACCGTATTCCTGCTTATTACTTCGGAACAGGGAAAGTCGTTGTTGCCGAATCACCGGAAAAAGCGCTTAAAATAGCCCAGGAAAAATATGATAGAAACCTTACAGCCGACGATTTACGGCAGGACGAAGATGTTCTGGATACCTGGTTCAGCTCCTGGCTTTGGCCCATTTCGGTATTTGATGGTATCAGGAACCCTGACAATAAAGATATAAAGTACTATTACCCCACCGACGACATGGTAACAGCGCCGGAAATCCTTTTTTTCTGGGTAGCCCGTATGATTATGTCGGGGCTTGAGTATCGCAAAGAAATACCTTTCAAAAACGTGTATCTGCATGGTATTGTGCGAGACAAACAAGGGCGTAAAATGTCCAAATCTTTAGGAAACTCGCCCGATCCCCTGGGATTAATTGATCATTATGGTGCTGACGGGGTGCGTGTAGGGATGATGTTTTCGGCACCTGCGGGCAATGATCTGTTGTTTGATGAAAACCTTTGTGAACAGGGACGTAATTTTTGTAACAAAATATGGAATGCTTTCCGGCTCACGCAAGGTTGGGAGATAGATGATAAGGCCCAACAGCCCCAAAGCAGCAAGGTAGCAATGCAGTGGTTTGAAGCCAACTACAACAAAACCCTGGCACTCATCGAAGACCACTTCTCCAAATTCCGCATAGCAGATGCCCTGATGGCTGTGTATAAACTTATCTGGAATGACTTCTGCTCATGGTACCTTGAAATGATAAAGCCTCCTTATCAGAAACCCATTGATCGCAAAAGTTATGAGCAAACCATCAGCTTGCTGGAAAATTTGCTTAAAACCTTACACCCATTCATGCCTTTTATCAGTGAAGAAATATACCAACATATCCGCAAGGAAGAAGACTCACCTGAAAGTATCATGATTGCGCCAGCACCCCAACCCGGTAAGTATGACGAGAAAATCATTAAACAGTTTGATTTTGCGGCTGAAGTAGTCATGGGTGTACGAAACCTCAGACAGGAAAAAAATATTGCTAATAAGCAAAGTATTCATTTACAGATCCGGAAAAACAACCAGGATAAACCGGATACTACTTTTGATGAACTGGTTTGTAAACTCTGCAATATTGATGAAATTGAATATGTGGAAAATAAACCGGAAGGTGCATTTAACTTTATTATCAAAACCACTGAGTTTTACATCCCAGTATCAGAAAGTATTGATGTGGAAGGAGAAATCCAGAAGATGGAACAAGAGCTTAAGTACCAGCAGGGCTTCCTGAACACAGTAATGAAAAAGCTCTGCAATGAGCGTTTTGTAAACAATGCGCCCGAAAAGGTAGTGGCCGTGGAAAAGAAAAAACAAGCTGACGCTGAAGCCAAGATAAAAGTTTTGGAAGAGCAGCTTCAAAGCCTGAAAGCAAAATCCTAAGCCATGATTTCTGTTTTACACCAGCTTGAGGGCTGACAAATCAGGCTCGAAAGCTGCAGGTAATTTCCAATCATTTATTTTTTGATGAACCCCCGGATAACTCGGTTTTCCTGAGAAGGAAAGCGTAAGAAATACAAGCCTTTTTCCAGTTGTGAAACATCCAGCTGCAAAAAGGCTTTTTCTTTGTTATGGGTGGTCGTTAAAACTATTCTTCCGCTGGCATCCATTATTTCGAGGAAATGGTAGCCTTCCAGGCCATCAACGTATAAATACTGGCTGGCAGGATTGGGATATACAGATATGGAGGGCAGTTCATCCATGGCAATATCTGCTGGCTGCTGGCTAAGTTTAATGTCCAACCAGGTTGCCTGGTGGTTTTCTACACTGACATCTTCAATGGTTTTAGACGGATACCCTTCAGCTGATATCTCAAGGCTATAAACCCCTTCCAGTATGGGCCTGCTGAAATTCCCATACAACGGGGAGGAGTATACATACGAGTTGTCCTTATCATGGCCAATGATTTCAATGGTGGCTGCAATGGGTTCACCTGTTTGTTTGTCAGTAACCTTGCCCCGGATTCCATTCAGGCTCTGTTGCATATAATTAAGCAGTGAGCGGTAGTTATAATCCCAGTGCTCGGGCAATAAATCTGTGGGAAGAATCTTGGTATCGGAAAGCTCAAGGGTAAATTCCCGCTGATGCGCATAATAGTTCATATAGTCCTGGCGGCTACCATAAACAACATACCAATCACCACCATGGGTAACACCATTGTTAAAAGAGGAACCGGAGGGGTTCATATAGCCTGGCGGGCTGTAATACCTGGCCGTATCGGCATATTCATGCATTACCAGCTGCCACCAGTGATGGTCTGCATGTGGGTTATCAGATGAGGTCCAGCTATCCCATGGATAGTTTACACATTCTATTCCTGTGTGCATATTTGCTGACATTACAAAGGGGATGCTTTGAACGAGTATTTTCATGGCCTGTGTTTCAGGTTGAGTTGTGGGCTCAGGCACATAAACGGGGTTGGGATAGTTACGGTTCAGATCAACATAATTGGCATTAGACCGGGTGGCACCTGTTACGGTACTGTTATCACTGGTATATGTTCCATCCGGATTTTCATTGGGACAAATCCATATCTCCAGTTCATCCAACAGTTGTGTTACGATTGGATTTTCACCATAGGTATTAAGCAGGAAATGAATTAACCTAAGTGACAGGTTGAAACCGGTAGTTTCATCGCCATGCATGGTAGATGTATACATAAATACAGGTCTGTCATTCTCCTGGTATACCTGGGAGGTAATTCTACCGAAAATCAATTTCCTCCCCCCGGGGGTAGTTCCAATCTCCACCCGTTGATACAAGTCGGGAAACTCATCTTCAAATTGCTGCATCATGCTTTCATAGGCACCATAAGTAGGATAAAACGCCCAGGAATCAATATTAGTAACATCCACTTCCGGCAGCATGGTAACCTGGTTTTTCTCAGTGGCCAACCCCGGCGGTGTGAGCAATTCATAATCGGGTGCTTTTTTCTTCATCAAAGCTTTAAAACTGCTTTTGTTGGCATAGCTGTAAAGCAATCCTTGTTCAGGGTCATAATAATCCAGGGATAATATCCGTGCGTATAAATCAAGGGATTCCTGGTTTGAAACAGGGAAACGAAAGTACACCTCTCCCCTGCTTTGCAGCTCTTTTTCCACGTCAGGAGGAATGGCAGAAACACTTAAAATGGAACAAACAAGCAGGAACACAAAAACAGACATAAACTTTGGCCAAAGTATTTTTTGAGTAACTACACGCATGGTTCAATATTTTTTTGATACTAACTGATTCTGCCAGTAGCCGGGTTAAGCATTAAAGATGCCAGCTGAAGACTACTTCAGGTTTTCATTCAAATTGTTGAGCAGGTTGAAAACAGACTTATTTACTTTAACCAGGGGCAACCGGAGATAGTTTTTGGCCAATCCTTTGATTTCCAACAAAGCTTTAACACCAGAAGGACTGCCATCGGCGTAGATGGCTTCAATAATATCAAAAAGCTT
>SLQX01000024.1 GCA_007131245.1 Bacteroidales bacterium | reverse complement strand
GGTAGTTTTATAAAAGCCACCTTGGCAACGAAAACAAAACTAAACAAAATAAACAGATATTTACAGATGAAGAAACTCGTATATTGGTTTCAGGAAAACTTATCAAATATTACCAGGATATTTCTGTTTGTCGTAAGTATATTTCTGATTTTGCTGGTTTTCCCCCGGCAGAGTGGTTTTTACTGGGAGTTTTCTCAAGCAAGACCCTGGATGTACGAGGATTTGATAGCCCCTTTCAATTTTGCCATATTAAAAAGTCCGGCTGAACTGGAAGAAGAAAGACAGCAGGTAATTGATGATTTCACACCTTTTTACAAAGCAGATACGGGCATCTACGAAAGCCAGTTCCAGCAGATGTTTAGCCGCTTTCAATTGCTTTGGGAGCAAGTTTACGAAGATGAACCCGTTGGAGATAACCATAAGGATGAAATGATGGATATCGCCATTGAGTTATTTGACTCTATCTACGACAGAGGCATTATATTTTTGGAGGGAGAAATGACCGATGCCAGTGATGATACCCGTGTTTTACTTTTGGACGGGGCTGTAGCCCGTCCGAGGGAAGTGGGTTCATTTTTCACCATTGGTGAAGCTTTTCAGTTTGTCAATTCGCAGCTTACAGAGTATGATATTTCCACCCGCGACGGCAATTTTTTGCAAAATGTTTTGGAAAATTCTATCAACCACAGCATATTTCTTGATGAAGAAACCAACAATAAAGCACTGGCCGCTGAGCTGGAAAAAATATCTCCCACACGTGGGATGGTACAGCAAGGAGAAAAGATTGTTTCCAAAGGAGAGCTGATTACCGATAACAAAGTGCGCATCCTGGAATCTTTTCGTGCTGAATACACGCGTCAGTTGGGAAGCCCTTCGGTAAATTATGTGGTTTTCACAGGCCAGCTATTGCTTGTAGCCATTTCCATTGTTGTTTTAAGTTTGTTTTTAAAGGTTTTCCGCAGGGAGGTATTTTACAGCACCAGAAAGCTTGTGGTCATTTTACTTATTATTTACCTGATGGTTTTTCTTACCAGCCAAGTTGTTAAGTACGATATCAACCTTCTTTACCTGGTTCCCGTTTGTATTGTCCCAATAATCATCAGAAGTTTCTTTGACAACCGTCTGGCCCTGTACGTACATATTATCAGCATTATTCTCATTGGGTTTCTTGTCCCTAAAAGTTTTGACTTTGTTTTCCTGCAATTCATTGCCGGCATCATTGCCATTCTTACCATGGCAAGCCTTCGCCGTCGTTCACAGCTCTTTTTTACCGTATCACTTATCTTCCTGACTTATGCAGCAGTATTCACCGGGCTTACTATCGCTCAAACGGGTTCATTTTCACAGCTGGACCCCATTACATTTGTACACTTTGGTGGAAGCGCTTTGCTCACACTACTGGCCTATCCATTGATTTTTGTTTTTGAAAGAGCGTCGGGACTGCCCACCGATTTTTCTTTGTTGGAACTGTCAGATACCAACTCCACTTTACTACGCGAATTAAATATGGTTGCACCGGGTACATTTCAGCACTCACTACAGGTAGCCAATTTATCGGAAGAAGCCATTAACATCATTGGAGGCAATAGCTTGTTGGTACGCACAGGTGCATTATACCATGATATTGGCAAAATGGACCAACCCCAGTATTTCGTCGAAAACCAGAACTCCGAAATTAACCCCCACGACGAACTTTCTTACAAGGAAAGTGCAAAAATCATCACAAGCCACGTTATTAAAGGGATAGAAAAAGCACGCAAACATAATCTCCCGGAATATATCATCGATTTTATCAGAACCCACCACGGTACCACCACAACTCGTTATTTTTATGTGATGGAACAAAATGAGAACCCGGGCCTCGAAATTGACAAATCAGCATTCACGTACCAAGGGCCGGAACCTTTTAGCAAAGAAACAGCTGTACTAATGATGGCCGACTCAGTGGAGGCTGCTTCGCGAAGCATGAAAAATCCAACCGAAGAGTCTATCAACAAACTGGTAGACAGCATTATCGATAGCCAGATACAGGAAAAGCAATTTGAGAATGCAGATGTCACATTTAAGGATATCAGTACCATTAAAAGAGTTTTCAAAAACAGACTAATGCATATTTTCCATGTAAGGGTAGCCTACCCTGTTTTAAATTAGGACAGAAAATCTATAAATACAAGGCTATTGCAACTAAGCTTTAATAGCTATTATCAATCAGCCTATTCTTCACCAGATGCAAAAGCCTTTCTAGCGGGTTTGCTCTCTCAAATCTTGCACAGCCTGGACTCATCGCTTTAACTTGGCACAGAGAAGTTTTTCTCTGTAAACCCTGTTCACAAATCAGGATTTTTTTCAATTGCTTGCTCAATATAGCCCATAGTATCAGGCCCCAGGTTAAACAACAGATCCAAAATACTTAAGTTGGGTTGAAAACCAAAACGATCGGCAAAAACCTGGTAATAAGGGTTTAAAACAACTTCAATCATTTTTGTGCGGTCTTTTTTCTTAGGGCTGAGAGAAAATCGCAAATCTTTGCCATATAAATTGGACAACTCAACAAACTGTGATGAATAGTGAACCT
>SLQX01000196.1 GCA_007131245.1 Bacteroidales bacterium | reverse complement strand
ATCTGCACATAGGCCACGCCAAATCAATTTGTCTGAATTTTGGGTTGGCCCAAAAATATAAGGGTAAAACCAACCTGCGATTTGATGACACCAATCCTATTAAGGAGAGCACTGAATATGTGGACGCTATCAAAAAGGATGTAAGCTGGCTGGGATTTGAGTGGGAGGAACCGGTTTGGTATGCCAGCGATTATTTTGAAAAGTTGTATGAGTATGCGGTCTATTTGATCAAAAAGGGTAAAGCCTTTGTTTGCGACATGACAGCCGAAGAGATGAGTAATGGCCGTGGAACACCGCAGAATCCTGGTAAAGAAAGCCCCTGGCGTAACCGCAGTGTGGAAGAAAACCTTGAGTTATTTAAGCGCATGCGCAATGGTGAATTCAAAGACGGGGAGAGGGTTCTACGTGCCAAAATAGATATGGCTTCGCCCAATATGCATATGCGCGACCCGGTGATGTATCGTATTATGCATGCCCATCACCATCGCAGTGGCGACAAATGGTGTATCTATCCCACTTACGACTGGGCTCATGGACAAAGTGATTACATTGAAGGAATTACCCACTCCATCTGTACGCTGGAGTTTGAAAACCATCGTCCGCTTTACGATTGGTTCCTGGACAACCTGGATATCCGTGACAACCGGCCCCGCCAATATGAATTTGCCCGCCTGAATCTTTCTTACACCATCATGAGTAAGAGAAAGCTGTTGCAACTGGTTGAGGAAAAAATCGTTGATGGCTGGGATGACCCCCGTATGCCAACTGTTGCTGGTTTGCGCCGCAGAGGTTACACACCGGCATCCATCAGGGCTTTTGCCGAAAGGGTAGGGGTGGCCAAACGCAATAATGTGATCGACCTTTCTTTGCTTGAGTATTGCATCCGCGAGGATTTGAATAAAACAGCCCCACGCATGATGACGGTGCTTAATCCTGTAAAGCTTATCATTGATAACTACCCTGAAGGCGAGTTTGAAGAGCTGCCTGCCAAAATAAACCCCGAAGACCCCGAATCATGCCATCGCATGGTACCCTTTGGCAGGGAGTTGTATATTGAGCGTGAAGACTTCATGGAAGATCCCCCCAAAAAGTTTTTCCGTATGGCTCCAGGCCGTGAAGTCCGTTTGAAGTATGCTTATATTGTCCGTTGTGACAGCATCGAAAAAGATGACCAGGGAAATATCACGGAAATTCACTGTACTTACTTCCCTGATACCAAAAGTGGGATGCCTTCTACCCGTAAAGTAAAAAGCACTTTGCACTGGGTGAGTGTGCCCCATGCCTATGAGGCGGAGATTAGGCTGTACGACCGCTTGTTTTCTGTCCCCGAACCCGGTAATGCAGAAGAAGACCGCGATTTTAAGGAAGATATCAACCCCGACTCCCTGAAAACAGTTACAGGTTATTGTGAGCCAACTGTGCGTAAAGCTAAGCCCGGACAGGCCTACCAATTTGAAAGGCTTGGTTACTTTAATGCCGACCCTGATACTTATGAGGACAAATTGGTATTCAACCGCACGGTCACTTTAAGGGATGCATGGGCAAAAATTGAAAAACAAAATAAAAAACCGGGCAAATAAGACCTTGGTAAATAATCCATGGGGCCATATCCGAGGGGGTATGGCCTTTTTTTGTGAACAACTTTGACGTGTCAAATGTTATGGATGTTGCATTTTTGTTTGAATGCAATTAAAAAAAGTAGAATAGGGGGACATTAATTTTTACTTTCCATGGCATTTGATATTCCATTATTGGGTTTAATGGCTGGCGACACAAAAAGGAGGCCTGCCAGTGCAAAAAGCAAAACTTCCTTTTACGATGTTTCGATGGTTTCCCTTGATGGTAAGCCTGTTGATTTCAATACGTTCAGGGGCAAAAAAGTTTTGATTGTAAACGTGGCATCACGTTGTGGCTTTGCACCACAATACGAACAGTTACAGGCTCTGCACGAAAAATACCGTGACAAACTGGTGATAATAGGTTTTCCAGCCAATAACTTTTTGAAACAGGAACCTGGCAGTGCTGAAGAGATTGCCGGCTTTTGCCAGCGAAACTATGGCGTAAGCTTTCTGATGAGTGAAAAAATATCGGTAAGGGGAAAGGATGTACACCCTGTATTTGGCTGGCTTACGGATAAAAAGAAAAATGGATGGAATGGCAGTGCGCCTGCCTGGAACTTTTATAAGTATCTTGTGAATGAGTCAGGTGAGCTGGAGGCTGTGTTTTCATCCAGGATGAGGCCCGACAGCCCAAAACTTACAAAGCTGATTGGAAAGCCGGTTGATGGAGAAATCCAGCCTGTTGACTGATAAGCTTTTGTTTAACAAGAAAGTATGGTATCTTAGAAAATTGTTTTGTTACCTCTTATTCTTCGAAGGTATGGCTGTACACCATTTATATTGCAGGCAGGTGCTAGATACAGATATAAACACAGCGTGGGATTTTTTTTCACAGCCTGGGAATCTCAAGAAAATCACCCCCGAATTTATGGGGTTTGATATTCTATCGGTTAGTGGGCCTGAGAAGTTGCATGCCGGACAGATCATCAACTATATAGTCAAGCCTTTTGCCGGAATTCCATTAAACTGGGT
>SLQX01000027.1 GCA_007131245.1 Bacteroidales bacterium | reverse complement strand
TCGGGCGTGCGCCCAGGTTGCGCCCGCCAGCATCCGGCGCCCCGTCCATCACCACCGCGTGGCCGCTGTCGGTCTCGCCGACAAAGGCCACCTGATCCAGCCATTTCACTTTCACCTGCATGGCATTACCGCCGTTGGTAACATGGTATACGTCCTTAAGTGGCTGTTTTCGCGCTATATTGCGATATGTAACAGATTTTGAGCGGATGTCCGTTCATTTCTACGTCGAAATCCCTGACTACTCAGAATAAGCGCAGCCCAACTGTCCATACCACGCTCCAGTTAACTGGGTGCGAAATTGACCTTGGACGCTATCAAGACGGCGGCTCCGGTGTTTGACACAGAGCCTTCGGTATCGATCATATCGGGTCGGAAGGCCTACACCTGCCAGGGGGGAAAAGGCAAGATCTGACCCCAGACTTGTGCAGGCTCACCCCATAACTCGCGGAAGATGGCGGTGCCGATCTGATGCACGCGCTTCGGAATCTCCGTTTCGAGAAACACAGGAACCAACGAATCGTACGGGTCAAAGTCCGGCATAATAAGTCCAACGCCTGAGCTCAGGCGCGTTTGAGGCGACAGTTACTCTTACGACAGAAAAAGCCGCTGGCGCGACAAACGTCACCTGCAGCGATTTGTTAGCTGTCATGCCGCTACCAGTCCATGTTCGCGGCAGAATCGAATTGATACATCAGGTGCTCTAGAAACCCGCTCATTTCATCGCATGATTGCATGGCCCTCGCGTAGGTGCCATCGTGGACGTAGGACAAAATCATAGGCAGTCCACTTTCCACATACTCTTTCGCAGGTTCCCGAGCTCCCGACCAGAGATGCTCCACGAACTTGTCTAAATCAGAGATCGCCTTCTCATCCACGAAAGCAGGGGCGCCCGTGAATGAGTACTTGCGCTTCTGTTTTCCGGTGAGCAGAAGCGGCACCGCGCCGGCGGCAGAATGAAACTCAAAAGCTTCCCCACGCTTCCCAAAAGCGCCGTGGGCCATAAAGTTACGAATTTGCTGCCGAAGGCCCAGCAACAGATCATAATGCTGCTTTGACTCTGCGCTGCTAAGGTCGAGTGCGGCTTTGAACTTTGATTTCCAGTCAGCATCCGCAAGCGCAGCAACGTCGGCGCCTGTCTGCGCACGACCCTGCAAAATGGCAAGATGGATGAATACATGCTCAGTCCAGCTAAAGAATGCATCAACTGCTGCCTGAGCATTCCACTGCGCCTCTTGCGACAGATGATCCGGAGGGAAACGAACTGTGGTACTTGTGCCATGCTCATGCTGACGTTTTATCACCTCCTTCTCATCCTTCCGCCTTTGGTACTCGTCGTTCAACTCGCGGTATCGGTTTCGAAAGAACTTGTAACGGTGATACAAGCTGGAGCTGCGATTTAGAACATTCAAATGTACGCCTGACGCAGCCTGCTCCGCACGCCACTCGAAATAGGGCTCCGCAGCAATTACGGCGCGGCGAATGAGCGCGACGATTTCTCGTGCGTCACCTTCCTGCTCCTCGGTAGGGTTTCCGCTGCGTGTTGCATTTGGATCCAATGCCGGAGCAAATACACCGAGGCCCATTTTCCGATGTTCAATGCCATAAAGTCTGCCGTTCAACCTTACAGGCACGTTCCATGCGGTCTTCTCCCAGCGCCCCAGATGCGGGAACCCCAAGAAATCGACCAGTAGAAAGTAGACCAGATAGTAGGGCGGCAACTCCCGGCCGGCGTTTGTCCGCGAGGACAGCATCAAGCAACGGGATTGCTCGAAGTTTCGCGGATCCCCAGCAGGCAGCAACGGGCCAAGTGCCTTTCGCGCCGCTTCGCGGGCAGCGATGACCTTCGGTGGTAGTGGGCTACTCGATTCGTTGACCATGACAGCTAACGTCAGCCATCAGCCGCGCGAGTTACGAGCGTCGATTGCATGGCCTTGTTGGGCATTCAACCGCCGTACAAATTGAATAGGTAGACTTGAACGTGGATGATTCGGCCATCGTCTTCGAGTGAAGTCATAGAGAGTCGCCACTCTCCGTCACCCGGCGCTTGCAACTCACTTCGGAACTTCGAATGTTTCTTTATTACTTCCGGTGCCTTAGCCAGTAGTTCGCTAAAGCGTGCGTTATGCTTGTTAAAGATTACCAGGGCCGCCTTACAGTCACGCCATGTAAGGTAACCGAGGAGCTGATCAACTGCTTCCGCCAACTCCTTTGCTCCTCTCCATACTTTACACTCTGCTACGAAAGCGGCCCGGCCATCATCCTCGATTCGAATATCAGTCTTACCACTCCGTCGAAATGCCTCGCCCGCTGCTGCCCCCTGATAGTGCCCGTTTAGGTGGGCGAGCATTATGTCTCGCAATTCCTCTTCATCATGAACGGCATAGGTTTTAGGCGTGGCTTCGAACGTACGACCTTCGTGCCGGATAACCGAAAGGATATGCTCATAGTCATCCTGCGTTATACCTGGCTCAGGCTTGAAGCCGGATTTTGGGGGCGGAGGAAGTGGACGAACCAGCTTCCGCTTAATGTGTATTGGCTCTACCGGAGGGGCCCCCTCGCGTTGGCGAAGCGGAATTCCGAGTAAATCTTGAATACCCTCATGCTTCTTGAGGCGTTCTCGTCGGCCGCGCACCGCAT
>SLQX01000175.1 GCA_007131245.1 Bacteroidales bacterium | reverse complement strand
GCTGAAAAAAACGCCAAAACCGCCCAGCTGAATAATGGCAATAAATGGCAATACCAATAATGCGATAATCATGATTACCCCCTGGATGGTATCGGTAATACTTACGGCAAGAAACCCGCCCACAATGGTGTAGAAAAGAATAATAGCAGCTGTAAGGAGCAAACCCTGGTTGGGAGTAAGCTCAAACCCGGCACTGAATGTTTTACCCCCTGCAACAAACTGAGCCGAAACATAAGCCAGCATAAAAACAATAATAATCAGGGCCACGATGGTTCGAATGAGCCCAGTTCGATCGCCAAATCGCGCTTCAAAAAAGTCGGGTATAGTAATGCAGTCGGTTTTTTCGCTGAACCTCCTGATGCGGGGCGCATAAAAGTAAAACAGCAGAAATTCTGCTACAATATAGCCTGCTGTGGCCCATAAAGCTGATAAGCCCATGGTATAAGCCATTCCGGTTACACCCAGCAGCAACCAGGCACTGCGCCCACTAACAACTGCTGACATGGCCACAACAAACAAGTTCATTTTGCGGCCCCCAATAAAAAAATTACTAATTCCACGGGAAGAAAAACGGGCAGCCAGAATACCAACTACCACAATAAGGAAAAGATAACCTAAAAAAGCTATAAGAGCCTGATCTCCAATATCCACAATAAGGGATTGGGGTTCTTCCATATGATGCTTATTTTTTGGGTTTTGGTTTCAAAAAAATCAAAATCAAAAATAAGTATTATTTTATTCATTGAGTCCCGTAACCTGAAAAAGTACTCAGATTATCTCAATGGTCTCATTTTTTACCCAACCCACACTTCCATCGGGAAGACTTATTTCATACCAGTCCGTCAAATCATTTCGAACAGTTACTTTGGTACCCTCATGCATCAGAAACAAATCGGGGCTTTGCACCGATGGAGAGCTTTTGGCAGTGACCCTGGTTTGCATTACGATGGCTTCAGAATTACTGGTAAGCCGGTTATATTGCTTGCGGGCAAATACCATTGAAAGTACCGATAATAGCAATAACAGCAACGCAGAGTAGAAAGACAACTTTTTTATGCCTACAGTTTTGGAAAACAAATACAAAGCAGTCGCCAATAAAAACAGGGATGTAACAACAATAGCAGTAATGGCCCATCCATTCACTGACTGCATCATATAAGCCGCTTTCAACCATTTTTCATAAAACAACAAGGGTCGTTGACTGGGCTTATCAATGATCCGACTTTGGGCTACCTGGAGGTTATGCCTGACATTTTCATCAAAGGGGGTAAGCATTAATGCCCTCTCATAATTGAGAATAGCAGGACCCATCTGATTATTTTTAAAGTAAGCATTGCCCAGATTGTAATACAATTGTGCTGCTACAAGATCCTTTTCCAGTACCTGTTCATATAATGTAATGGCATATTTATATTCGCTACGTGCATAAGCATCATTTGCCTCTTTTAAAAGTTGCTGTGGAGAACTGCCGGATGCCTGGAGCACACCTGACAGCACTAGGAATATTAACAGACGCTTCATTGCTGATTTTTATTTGTTACGTAATTCCTTTTCAATAGTAATAATGGTCTCAAACGCTTTTTGATAAATTTCACTCATCCTGTTTTCCTTTTCACCAGGTGCAAAACGTGCAAACTCACAATCGTTCAGTGTTTGGATAAAATTGTCCGATAGCTCCTGGGAAACCTTTTTAGCTTTGAAAGCACCAGCAACATTTTCTTTGTTCAAAATGGAAACCGGAATGCTTAATTTATCAGAAAGATAGCCCCATAATGCTCTAAAAATCTCATCATAAAACACATCTTCCTGCTTTTTTTCAAGTAATGCTCTGGCCTTTTTCAATCTTTTACGGGCAAGTTTTTGCGCTTTCTTGTTTCTTAGCAGCTGCTGATCGCTTTGTAGCTTGATATAACTGCGCCAATATATCAGGAAAAACACAAAAATAACAAAGGGGATACTTAGCAGGATCCAGAAGTTACGACTCCTATAAAACACAACACCTTTGTCAAGCAACTGAATATGCCCGGTATAAATATGGCGGATGTCTGTCCCTATCAGTTTTATATCCTCCTGACTGGCAGCCCGGGCAGCATCTGCTGTTACATCACCTTCCACTTCAATGGTAAACTCAGGTGTGGGTTTACTTATATACCGGCCTCTTTGGGGGTCGAAGTACACAAATTCATAGGAAGGAATCATAAACGATCCTGCTGTGCGTGGAATCATCACAAAATCAAATGTTCGTGAACCACGAACCCCATTCACAGTATTTCTGATGTTGTCCGATATATTAGGGTCAAAAACCTCCAGGTTGGTAGGAAAGGAAAATTCAGGTTTTTCCAACATGCGCATATTTCCTTTCCCTTCTATAATCACATGAAGATTAGCTGCTTCGTTGGGATTTAACTGGGTTTGGTTTACCGATGCAGTAATATCAAAATCAGTACCCACCATTCCGCTAAAGTTAGAAGGGCGGTTTTGGACGGGTAGTGGAGCAACATCCAATGTTAATTTGTTAGATTCAACGGTTTGCTGAATGGTACGCCCGGCACCTCCAAAGAATTCATCAAAAATACTTTGGCGTCGCTGGCCACGGGTTCTTACAGTTACTTCAGCCTCTAGCGGACTGATATCAATTTCTCCGCTTCGCTGGGGAAACAAAGCTACCCGATAAATCTCTGCCACTCTGTATGTTTGGCCATCAATAACCTCAGTCCGGGTTTGTGGCTGCCCCTGAGCAGTTATATTTTCTGACCAGAAACCGCGATAAGAAGGGAGTCGGTCAATGGAATACTGATTAACACTTACCCGGGTATAAATATTATAAGATACAATCACCTGTTCACCCTGGTAAGGATTGCTGTTGCTTGCTGTTGCCCGAATAAACAAATCTTTTGTTGATGCTTTTTGTTCGCCAGGAGGAGGTGTTGGTGGCTGAGGGTCGGGAGTAGCTGCGGTGCTTTCTGTTACAGTTATAGTTACAGCATTGGATTCATATACCTCATCATCGATGGTAACCCTGGCGGGGGCTATGGTAAAGGCACCCTGTTGGCTTGCCTCGAGGGTATAAGTGTAAGAAACCGATTCGGTGAGGGTGGTTTGCCCATTAATAACTTGCATAGAGGTGCTGGAAGACTGGCTGGGCCCTGAAACCCTTCTGAATCCGGCAAAATCGGGTGCATCAAATCCCTGTGGTCTTTTATTCAACTGGAACGTAATTCGGAAACGTTGACCCTGAGCCACTTCAGAAGGTGCTGATGCAATAAATTCAACATCATTGGCTTGCGACAAAGTTTGCAAGGCTAATAAAATAATGAGTAGGTACAAAGTTCTCATGAAGGTATAACCGTTATTTAATTACCATTCTTTTTCTTGTTGGCGTGGTTGGGCTTCTTTCTGCTCACGTTCAATTTTTTGTTGGACCTCCTGCTCCTGCTGATTCAAAGCATCCAGGATTCTGCGGGCATCCTCTGGTGAAATTTCCTGGGGCTGCGTTGGTTGCTGCTCCTCATCTTGCTGGGGCTCTTGAGGCTGTTCCTGTTGTTGCTCCTGATCCTGCCCTTGATCCTGCTGGTCATCTCCTGGCTCTTGATCCTGCTCTCTTTGATCTTCCCCTTCCTGGTCATCATCTCCCTGATCCTGTTGTTGCTGCTCCTGCTCTTCCAAAAGTTGCATGGCATAGGCCAGATTATGCCTGGTATCCATATCTTCGGGTCGAATTCTAAGGGCATTTTTGTAAGCATCAACACCCTCTTTGATTTGCTGTAAGTTCAAATTAGCATTTCCCAGGTTATGGTACACATCTGCCTTTCTATCTTCGTCCACCTCAAGATGCGTTAACCCTTCCAGTATATCACTGGCTTCCTCATAGCGCCCTTGCCGGTAAAGGGTGTTGGCAAGATTATACATGGCTGTTGTGTTTTGAGGGTCTTCTTCCAGAGCCTTGCGATAATTACGCTCAGCATCTGTGTAATTTTCCTGCCTGTACTCGCGATTACCCTGCCGAATATTGGATTTTTCAGACTGTGCCTGCAAGGGCTGACCCAATAGAATAATCAAAAATATGCAAAGCAAAAACTTCATCTCATTATTTTTTTGTAAAAAACCAGGTGTGGAAATATTCATGTGTCTTCCAGGTTACAGTTGTTACGATATAAATAACTCTGCTGCTTCGACTATCAGGATACATCAAACAGTTTTATTTTGTTAATCCATTTGTTTTTGCGTTCAAAAATTAAAAATTCAAGAAGCAGCAAAACAAGGGCAATGGCCACAAAATAATGAAAACGACTTTCGTATTCTGAAAATTGTGCCGATTCATATTCCTGCTGTTCCATATTTCTTATTTCCTCCATGATATTGTTCAGGCCCAGGTCAGGTCCGGTACCCGTTTGAAACATTCCCCCACCACTTTGAGCTATTTCCCGGAGCATGGGCTCATCAAATTTACTGATAACAGTATTTCCCTGTGCATCACGCAAAAACCCCGTCAATTCATTGTTGCGATAAACAGGAATGGGAGCTCCACTGGAGGTACCAATGCCTACGGTATGAATGGTTATACCCATATCCTGAGCCCTGGCAGCCACAGGTACAGGCTCATCCGTATGGTTCTCTCCATCAGAAATCAAAATGATGACCCTGCTTTTTGAATCCTTATCTGAAAATGATGCGATGCTTCTTTCCAGTGCATGGGCCAGTGAGGTTCCCTGCACCTGGATGCTATTGGTATTTACCGTACGTAAAAGCATCCGGGCAGCATCATGATCGGAAGTGAGAGGAACTTGTGTAACCGCACTACCTGCGAAAATAACAACACCCACTCGATCACTTTCCAGTTGGTCAATTAACCGGGAAACAGCCATCTTTGCCCTTTCCAAACGGTTGGGCCGGATATCTTCAGCCATCATGCTCCGGCTAACATCAAGAGCGATTACGATATCAACCCCTTCCATGGTTACATCCTCTAATTTGTATCCGACCTGGGGATTTACAGCTGCCATCACCAGCGCTGAAAATGCACATAAGAAAAGAAGGTGCTTAACATAAGGTCTTCTACCCGAGCGCATGGGCAGCATATGATTCACCAATGACCATTCACCTAATCGCTGCAGTTTCTTTTTCTGCCGATAGCGTGCAATAAAAAATATTAAAACAAAAACCGGAATGATCAAAAACAAGTAAAAATACTCCTGGTTCTCAAATTGTATAATGTCCATAACTAAGCAAATAGATTTGTTGTTTGCCTTAAGTTGTAACTTTTAGCAGGGTTTGTCTTAACAAAAACTCAAGCCCTGCGACAAGCATGGCCAGTAAAAGGAAGGGTAAATATTCATCGGTTTTTCTTGCAAACTCCATCACATCAATTTTGGAGCGCTCCATCTGATCTATCTCATTATAAACCTCTTCCAAAGCCATTTTATTATCAGCCCAAAAATACCTTCCGCCTGTCATTTGTGCGATTTCCTGCAACAATTCTTCATCCACAGGGATTTCCACATCACGGTACTGGATGCCAAAAGGCCCTTCAAAAGGGTAGGGGACCGGTCCATCGCTTCCCACACCGACAGTATATACCCTGATATTATGCAGCCTGGCTATTTCTGCTGCTGTGAGCGGATCGATAACACCAGTGTTATTGATTCCATCGGTAAGTAGTACGATTACTTTGCTGATGGCATCACTTTCTCTTAACCGATTCACAGCAGTAGCCAAACCATCACCTATGGCTGTACCATCTTCCACCATACCCGTATGTGTAGTTCTGAGCAAATCTTTAAGCAACCCATGATCGGTGGTAAGCGGAACAAGCGTAAAACTCTCACCACTAAACACTGTAACCCCCATCCGATCGCCAGGACGCATATCCACAAACTCCAGGGCTGTATTTTTTGCAGCTTCCATACGATTGGGCTGAAAATCCTCAGCCAGCATAGAACCTGAAATATCAAGTGAGATAACAATATCTATCCCTTCCACACTTACATCATGCTCACGTGAAGTTGACTGGGGTCTTGCAAGTGCAATAATAAGGAGTCCCAAAGCCAAAACCCTCAGGACAAAAGGCAAATGCAACATATGCAGTCGAAAGCTTTTTTGCACCCTGGCAAGAAACCCAGCATGCGAATACTGCATTTCCGCGTAGTAATACCTGTTGCGCCATATGTAATAAGCAACCAACAAAGGTATCACCAAAAGGAAATACAAAAATGGCTCATATGCAAAACTAATATCCTTTAACATCGGTTTTCTTTATTAACGATTTTCTGTTTGTAACTTCAGATGAAGACCTCGCTGGATAAGTAAACTTAAATTTTCATCCACCCGCTGGTTTTGGGTTTTCCCCCGGCGGGGTTTCACGGGTTTTATCCGTTGCTTTTTTCCTCTTGTTGTTCCCTGGTATTTCTGACAAAGTCAAAAGCCATATCCAGTACTTTTTCATTGTCCTCTGGTCCGGGTTCTGTTTTAGCAAATTTGACCAGGTCAGCCAGCTCAAAAATTTGCTGCAATAAAGCAGACACCTCCCCCTCAGGATTTTGATATTTAAGGCTTTGCAAAATTTCTGATGTGGTCATTTCCATGGCATTCACCTCAAACCTTTTATCCAGATAGCGGCGAAGAATACCTGCCAGCTCACTATGATAATGCTTTATTTTGCCCTGCTGCCATAGTTTCTCCGATTTAAGCTTTTCCAGGCTACTGATGGCAGCTACATGGGCTGGTATATCAGGCTTTTCCCAAACTGACTGGGGTATAGGTTTGGGTTTACGTTTTTTCAAATAACGCAACAGCAACCATATGAGTATACCTGCTACAATAACAATCAATACATAAGGAACAATTTCTCTGAAAGTTACCGGCAACGAATATATGCTTTTGATATCCTTTAAATCAGCTTGTTCATCCAATAAAAAAGGTTCTACCTCCAACAGCAAAGGCTCTGTCTCTTTCACCAAAGTATCCCCTTCAAAAATCATGGTAAACTCAAAGGGATTGATGGCATGAAACCCATCTTCCCAGGAGGTGATTTTGAAGGTTCTTATTATTCTTACATTTTCCGGGATAGTATGAGCAGCAAGGGTATCTGGTAAACCATATCGGAGAACTTCTATTTTAGGATTAAGCTCATCCTCAACCGGGGGCCACAAAACGATTGCTTCACGGGGTGCTTCAACTTCAAAAGAGAGTTGTGTATGGCCTCCAATTGAAATACTATCCGGCTCAAGGCTTAATGACAAACGTTGGCCGTGAAGATTTGATGCAAATAGCCCTGTCAATAAGGTAAAAACAATAACAGTGGTTCTTAGATTGCCCATTGATTTTATTTGTTTTCGTCTGTTCATTGATAATCTCTGGTAATTATCTGAATATTATCATAATGACTAGTGTATACGTCGCTTAAACAATCCCATCAGAGGAGGTACATAATCCTGACTGGTAAAAATGGTGGTAAAATCCACGGAGGCCTTTTTAAAAGCATTTTTTAGGTATTGCTCATGCTCATTTCGCCAGCTTTCAAGCTCCATCCTGAACTTTTTGCTGGAAGTGTCCGCCCACATAATTTTACCGGTTTCCGCATCCTTTAAACGGATGATCCCGGCAGGTGGAATTTTGTTTTCAAGTGGGTCAACCACCCTTATTCCAATAAGGTCATGTTTTTTACTGACAATGGTAAGGGCATTGTCAAACTCATGGTCCTGAAAATCAGAAAGTACAAAAGCAACTGATCTCTTTTTGATGATATTGCGCAAATATTTAAGAGCTTCGCCAATGTTGGTTCCCCGATTTTTTGGCCTAAAATCAATGAGCTCTCGAATGATACGTAAAATATGCACTGATCCCTTTTTAGGGGGAATAAACTTTTCAATGGTGCTGCTGAAAAAAATCACACCCACCTTGTCGTTGTTGCTTATGGCTGAAAAAGCCAGCACAGCAGCAATTTCTGTGATCATATCCTCCTTCAACTGCTTTTGTGACCCAAACTCATTTGAACCACTTACATCAATCAGCAGCATAACGGTCATTTCCCGTTCCTCTTCAAAGACTTTTACGTAGGGGTGGTTAAAACGGGCGGTTACATTCCAGTCAATGGAACGGATATCATCACCAAATTGATACTCACGCACCTCGGTAAATGCCATACCCCGACCTTTAAAAGCACTTTGGTAGTTTCCAGCAAAAACCTGGTTGGATATCCCTTTGGTTTTGATTTCAATCTTCCTTACCTTTTTTAAAAGTTCTTTGGTTTCCATGGCAGTATTAACGTATCAATGCTTTATAATATTAATGTGTGGTATGGCAAAATTTGAATATGCCGTGCAGGCAATTTCTGGTTTTATCTTCAGATAAAAACTTATGAGCACCGGACATGAAAAACGCCACAGGAGTCAGTTTTTTTCCTGGTTTGGTTTTAGGCTTGATTTATGGAAGCTTAAAGCAACCAGCCTTAAGGCACTTCCACGGTGTTGAGTATTTCCGTAATGATGTCCTCTGACGTAATGTTTTCAGCCTCGGCTTCGTAAGTTAGCCCAATACGGTGCCTGAGCACATCAGGACAAACAGCCCTCACATCTTCAGGGATAACGTATCCTCTCCGCTTCAAAAAGGCATAAGCTTTGGATGCCAGGGCCAGGTAGATACTCGCACGGGGTGAGCCTCCATAACTTATTAAGTGCTCCATATCCGGCAGATTATGATCTTTGGGAAAACGGGTTGAGAACACAATATCCGCTATATAGTTTTCAATTTTCTCATCAAGGTAAACCTCTCTTACTACCTCACGGGCTTTCATAATATCTTCAGGCTTGAGTACGGGTCGGGTTTTGGGAAACTCACCGCTAATATTCTGACGCATGATAAGCTTTTCGTCTTCTTTGGAGGGATACCCAATCATGATTTTAAGCATGAACCGATCTACCTGTGCTTCAGGCAGGGGATAGGTGCCCTCCTGTTCAATGGGGTTTTCAGTGGCAAGCACCAAAAAAGGCTCCTGCAAAGGAAATGTTTCGTCCCCTATGGTTACCTGCCGCTCCTGCATTGCCTCCAGCAAAGCACTTTGTACTTTGGCAGGGGCACGGTTAATTTCATCTGCTAAAATAAAATTGGCAAATACGGGTCCTTTTTTTACAATAAACTCCTCAGTACGCTGAGAATAAATCATAGTACCAATCAAGTCAGCTGGCAATAAATCAGGTGTAAATTGTATCCTGCTGTAACGAGCCTCTATGGAATTGGCCAGCGATTTAATAGCAAGAGTTTTGGCCAATCCAGGAACACCCTCCAGCAATACATGGCCGTTGGCAAGTAAACCAATCAGAAGACGATCTACCATTTCCTGCTGGCCCACTATCACCTTTTTCATTTCCATTGTCAAAATATCCACAAAGGAGCTTTCCTTTTGAATCTTTTCGTTCAATTCCCTGATATCCATAAGTATTATTAGTATTTAAATTTCTGCTGCAAAAATAGGCTATGCTTGGTCTAATTGATTGGTCAAAAATGTTAAATATTCTTAATTCGAAGAACCGTTCCCGACAGACCAATATCTTTCAAAACATTTGGTTTTAAAGGGGAGAGGGCCGTCAGTTTGAAAGGCATAACGTAAGAATGCGTGCTTTATTTGATAGCAAACCCTGATTAGATGAAAAATCATCCAGCATGTTCATTAATATAAAACCGTTTGCTATATTTGTAGGGTAACAATTATCCATTAAAAGCTTTAAAAATGTTTAGATTTAGTTTATTCTTAGCTGTAATTTTCTTGGTTATCTCTTGTGGACCAGGCACACAACCTGCTGAAGATCATACCGAAACACCCCCGGGATTATTTGACTCAGAAAAGCATGAAGCATTCTTTAATAACCTGGCCAGCCTGTGCGGACAATCTTTTGTTGGCGAACAGGTTTACCGCAGTCATCACGGAGATAGCTGGTCTGATCGCGAATTAATCATGCATGTAACTGTTTGTGAGGATGATCATATCCATATTCCTTTCCATGTGGATGATGATTATTCCCGCACCTGGATGTTCACCGCAGAGGAAGGTGAACTGGTCTTTCGCCACCAACATTTGCATATAGATGGTACCCATGAAGAAGGATCTATGTATGGAGGATTTGCCAATCAAGAAGGAAATGCTTTTGTGCAATATTTTCCTGCCGATGAATTTTCTGCTGAAGTAATTGAAGATGGTGGTGGTAATCTTTGGACCGTATCCATGGATGAAGAAATGACCTATTTTTCATACCGACTTGACAGAGATGGAGAAAAGCGGTTCGAAATCGTTTTTGATCTGACCAATCCGCTTGTTGAGTAAATCATTTTTTCAGTACTATTTTACAGGAAGAAAATTCCCTTTGTTAAAGTGTATTGCAACCTATTCATGATACAGGCCTGGTTGCAATACACTTTTTTTAAGTCCCATAAAGTTGTAAATGGGAAATTGGCAAAGTGTTCTAATTTTAATTATTTGGGTTCCTGGTCGTTAAAAATTCAAATATGGCACTCT
>SLQX01000223.1 GCA_007131245.1 Bacteroidales bacterium | reverse complement strand
TACCTCAAAAAGATTTTGTAAGGATTCACCGCTCTTTTATTGTGAATTTAAATAAAATATTCTCCATCAAATATCCCGATTTGGTTATTGAAGGAAAAATGAAAGTATTACCCATTGGAGGTTTATACCGGAAAGAATTGTATAGCAGACTGAATTTAATTTAATACATAATTGGTTTCAAACCAATAAAATCTCCTGGTTGTGTTTCAACCAGGAGATTTTTTATTGGTTTAAAACATTTTACTCTGCTAGTTCAAAATCCAGCTCTTTTCTTAACAAATTAGCTTTTTTGATGATTATAGCAATATCATCCCCTAGTTTAAACTTTCTTCCTGAGTTATGTCCAATTACCTGGAAATTATCCTCATCAAGGTAATAATAATCATCGGATAAGTCTCTTAAGCGAATCATTCCCTCACATTTATTTTCCTTAATCTCCACAAATAAACCCCACTTGCTTATACCAGATATTACTCCATCATATCTTTCACCAATTTTATCTGCCAAAAATTCTACTTGTTTTAGCTTGACAGAATCTCTTTCTGCATTTTGGGCTTTTACTTCCATTTCTGTGGAATGAACACATTTCTCTTCGTAGGGATTTGCAGGTAAACTGGATGTTTTTTCGTTCAGGTAAGCATGAAGCATCCTGTGTACCATAAGGTCTGGATACCTTCGGATAGGAGAGGTAAAATGGGTATAATAATCGAAAGCTAATCCATAATGACCAATATTCTGTGTTGAGTATTCTGCTTTAGCCATACTTCGTATTGCAAGCGTTTCTATCAGGTTTTCTTCACCTTTACCTGAACTCTGTTCCAGTATATTATTAAATGACTTTGATATGTTGCGGCGAGTGTCAGTCTGCATTTTGTAACCCAGTTTAGCTACAAACTCTGCCAGTGTATTCAATTTATCGGGGTTAGGGATATCATGAATTCGATATACAAATGTTTTTGGTTTTGATCTTCCCCTGGGCCGACCAATTCTTTCTGCTACGGTCTTATTGGCCAATAACATATATTCTTCAACTAATTTGTGCGCATCTTTTTGTTCTTTAAAGTGGACGGATATCGGGTGACCCTTGTCATCTAGTTTAAATTTAACTTCCTTTTTATCAAATCCCAATGCTCCATTTTTCATCCTTTTTTTACGAACGATTTGGGCAATTTGGTTCAGTAACAATAACTGTTCGCTGTATTCACCCTTTTCGTTTTCGATAATCTCCTGTACTTCCTCATAGTTGAACCGTCGATTGGATTTTATTATTGTTTTACCTATCCAGGTATCGGTTATTTTTCCCTTTTCATCCATGGTAAGTTCTACAGAAAAGGTTAATTTTTCCTCGTTAGGTCTTAAGGAGCAGAGTTTATTGGATAATTTTTCCGGAAGCATTGGAACTACTCTGTCAACAAGGTATACCGATGTTGCCCGGTTGTAGGCCTCTTCATCCAGGGGTGAGTCTTCCTGAACATAATGAGATACATCAGCTATATGAATCCCTATCTTATAAAATCCATTATCCGTTTTTTCTATCGAGAGGGCATCATCAAAATCTTTGGCATCTTCTGGATCGATTGTTATGGTGAAAATTTCTCTGTAGTCTCTTCTATTGGATATTTCTTTCCGGGGAATATTTTCAGGAATTTTGTCCGCTATTTTTTCCAAGGATACATCGAAGCTGTATGGCAAGTTGTATTCTGATAATATAGCATGGATTTCTACTTCATTATCTCCGGGTTGACCAAGAACTTTCGAAATTTCACCAAATGGATTTTTTGCATTTTGGGGCCATTCTAAAAATTTAGCTATTGCTTTTTGACCATTTTTTGCGCCATTTAGATTTTCCAGGGGAATAAATATATCTACTGGAGTTGCTTTATTATCAGGGATAAGGAATGCAAAACTTTTATGAATCTGAACAATTCCTACGAAGCTTGTTTTCTTTCGTTCCAGAATTTCAATTATCTCGCCCTCTGGCTTACTATTTTTCCTTTTTGGAAACAATTGTACTTTCACCTTATCGCCGTGAAGGGCAGTATTAGTATTGTTAGAAGATATTTTAACGTCTTCCAGTAAATCTTCAGTTAGTAAATAGGCTTTTCCTGTTTGTTTCATATCTACAGTACCAGTTATTATCGGTCCAGGAGCCCTTGATTTTTCTCGCTCTTTTGGATTAAGGATATATTTTCCTTTATAAACTTCTATAATAAATTTTTCTTTAGATAGTTTTGATAATATACCACTAACGAATTTTTTTTCCAACGCAGGGTCTTGTGTTATGCGCTTGGCTACTTGTTTGTAGTTCATTTTTGTTTTAGGAGACTGCAAGAATAATTCTTTTATTCTATCTTTCAAATTTTCTTTAGTTTCCTGTTTCTTTTTTACCATAGAACTCTTTTTTGGTATTGGGTTATGTTTTGTTTATATCTTTATTTTATCGTTTGTCTTTATTTAACTAACGGATTATAACGAATTTATCTTTTTTTTATTAATATGCCTTGAATAATTTGTAAATTTAGAGGTTTAATCAATAGGTTTTTAATATCTGTTTGGAGTAATTTTTTTTATGAGTCAACAATATAACATATTAATTCAGCGACTTGATAAGTTTATTAGAAGGTATTACAAGAATAAGCTCTTAAAGGGTTTGATTTTGTTTTTTACTGGGATAAGTGTTTTATTTTTAATTTTT
>SLQX01000084.1 GCA_007131245.1 Bacteroidales bacterium | reverse complement strand
TTTGGGAAAATTTTCTGTTTTGGGCAATAATGATATGGGAGATTACCGTCGTTGGTATACCATAGAGGAAAAAAAGGCCAACCTGGCCCAGTTGGAGGACCTACAGGAAAGGATGGGTTTTACATTGCTTCGAAACCAACACCGGTTTATCAAAAAAGGTGGCGACTCCATTATGGTTGCCGGTGTGGATAACTGGGGTGTTCCCCCTTTTGCCCAATATGGAGATTTGGACGAGGCCCTGGGAGAAAATGCCGATTTCCCGAACATTATTTTTCTCTCGCATGATCCATCGCACTGGAGGGAGGAGGTAATTCCGCAAACCGATATTATGCTGACCCTCTCAGGCCACACTCATGGCATGCAGGCAGGTATTCAAACCGCCTGGTTTCAGTGGAGCCCGGTATCTTTCAAGTATGATGAATGGGGAGGGTTGTTTAGCCATATGGGTCAGCATCTTTATGTAAACCAGGGCTTTGGCTTTATCGGTTTCCCGGGCAGGCTGGGTATGCGACCTGAAATAACTGTTATTACCCTGCGAAGGAAATAATCCCTGATTGCCCTGAACCAATTGTCCTTATATAAAAACGGCACGTTCACTCATTTACCAGTAGAAATGGCCTTCACTTACGGAAAAAATTTGTACGTTTGTGCCCCCAAAAGAATACTATGAGCAACAAAGTACGCATAAAAAACAAAAAGGCATCCTTTGAATACTTCCTGCTGGAAAAGTTTGTTGCCGGCATGGTGCTGACGGGCACTGAAATCAAATCCATCAGAGCCGGGAAAGCCAGTATCAAAGAAGCCTATTGTGCCTTTCACAAGGGGGAGTTGTTTGTGAGAAATATGCACATTGCCGAATATGCTTACGGAACCTACAACAACCATGAGCCCAAGAGGGAGAGAAAACTGTTGCTTACCTCCCGTGAGTTGGATAAGCTTGAATCCAAACTCAATGAGAAGGGTCTCACCCTCATTCCTGTGGTATTGTTTATCAATGAAAAAGGGTTGGCAAAGCTGGAAATTGCCCTTGCCAAAGGGAAGAAGCTCTACGACAAACGGGAAACCCTTAAAGCCAAAGACTCCAAAAGAGACCTGGAGAGAAGTGGTTATTGATGGCCTTTAATCTTGCTCCCTTGAGCTGTTATTGTTTCCCGGCTTACCGGATTTGCCCCCTGTGTAGTGATACTTAACTCTGATGGGGCGGGATTTTTGTTTTTCCCTGTTTTCCTGGTTGCTGGAGGGTTGTTGTTGTTTGCCCGATTCGGAAGCTGTGGGTGCCATCCAGTAGGGGTATTCATCGGTTTGATCATCATCATCTTCTTCCAGTTCCCATGAGTATTTTTTGCGCTGCGGTCCCTGCTGTTTATAAAAAAGTGCCAGCAACAAACCGGCCAGCAAACCCATCAGATGTCCTTCCCATGAAACTCTTTCGCGCAAGGGGAAAATACCCCAAACCATGCTTCCGTATAAAAATGCCACCAGCAGGGAGAGAGCCATCAGGCGCGGATGATTCCTGATAACCCCGCTCACAAAAAGGAATGCCGCCCAACTGTAAATAATGCCACTGGCTCCAACATGATATGATTCACGTGCAAAAACCCAAACCCAGATACCGCTTATAACCCATGCCAGCAGAGTAATCCGGATACCCAGTTCACGATAAAAGTAAAACAATGCCCACCCCAGTATTAATAACGGGAAAGTATTGGAAATGAGGTGATCGTAGCCTGAGTGGATAAGGGGGGAAAAAACAATTCCTTTCAATCCGGAGGTATGCAAAGGGAGTACACCATACGTGTATAGCTCCCATCCCCAAATGGTTTCAGATATTTTTATCATCCACAAAAGTGTAACAAATCCAAAAGGAATAAGAAAAGCTGAAATGATTTTGTTTATATCTTTTTTCATGGGGTCATCGTTTTATGAACTATTTGCTCAGATACTTGTCTTGCTGCGAGTGATGCCTGTGTCATCAGTGGGATTACCTGTTTTACACCCGTTTAGGGATAGGGTTTTCTGCCACAAAAGGAATAACACTAAGATTGTTTTATGTTCGCTAAGATAATCTTTGTAAAGTGTTTTGATGGTATATAATTATGTTGTTTTTCTCTTGTATAGGCTTGGTTTTTGTTTTTTTGCAAAAAAATAACCCCTTTTTTGCAGGCTTTTGGCTACTTTTGTTGATGGCTTCTTAGATAAACAAAAACTTCTTCACGATGTTTGTATAGTAAGATTGTCAAGTCCCTGCCTTTGCCATCTTGTTTGCCTGCAAGGCTTTTGGTGAGAACAGCCTATCAATTTATACAATTTTAGTTGCTCCCACAAATCATAAAATGGCTTTCCAGGAGTTATTTACAAAGGATAAAACCCGGACTCAATGTCAAATTTTGAAAATAATAGCAGAATGATTAAAATGAAAATGCAATTTGTGCAAAAAATTACCTTTTTAGTTTTGATGATAGCGATGCTGCCTGTTAGCTCCTATGGTCAGGACATTAAAGATGCAGCCGAAAAATTTCAAAGGGCTTTGCAAATCGTCAACTTTGCCTATGTGGAGCCTGTAGAGGGTGACGAGCTGGTTGAGGACGCCATAAGAGGCATGCTCAAAGAGTTGGATCCCCATTCCGTATATCTGTCCAGGGAAGAGCTGGAACGGGCCAATGAGCCTTTGGTTGGCAGCTTCGACGGAATAGGTGTGCAATTTAATATTGTAAATGATACCATCGTTGTGGTATCTCCTGTTCCGGGAGGTCCCAGCGAGGAGGTGGGTATTTTACCCGGGGACAAAATTGTTACCATCGATGGTGAAAAATCAACGGGTAGCCGTATCAATAATGAGTTTGTGATGGAACGTCTCAGGGGTGAAAGAGGTACGCAGGTTACAGTGGGTATTCACCGCCGGGGTGTTTCTTCAGAGCTTGATTTTACCATTACCCGTGACAAGATACCCATTAACTCCATGGATGCTGCCTTCATGGCAACTCCTGAAATAGGTTATATCAAACTCAATCGCTTTTCGCGTACCACAATGGAGGAGTTTAAGACTGCCCTGGATGATTTAATGAGACAGGGAATGATACACCTTGTTCTGGATTTGAGCTATAATTCAGGTGGTTTCCTGGATGTGGCCATAGATTTGGCTGATCAGTTTCTGGATCGCGATCAGCTTATCGTATATACAGAGGGGAATGCAGCTCCCACCCAAAAGTTTAACTCTACCCGGAGAGGTAACTTCAAGTCTGGTAAACTTGTGGTGATGATCAACGAGGGGAGTGCCTCAGCCAGTGAAATTGTGGCTGGTTCTGTGCAGGATTGGGACAGAGGGCTGTTGGTAGGACGTCGCTCTTTTGGGAAAGGGCTGGTACAAAGACCCTTTGAACTGCCCGACGGAAGTGCCATCAGGCTTACCACAGCACGCTATCACACACCCACCGGCCGCAGTATCCAGAAACCCTATGATGAAGGAACAGATCAGTACTACCAGGACCTTAGCAACAGATTGAGAAAGGGTGAACTGGTGAGTCCTGAAAATATAGAGATGCCTGATACTTTGAAGTATTTCACCAAGCGAAACCAGCGCGAAGTATACGGGGGTGGGGGTATCATGCCTGACTTTTTCATCCCCCTGGATACCAACAGGGTCTCGGATTATTATTCAAGATTGTTACGCACCGGTGCCATTAATACTTTCAGCATTCAGCATGCCAACGAAAACAGAGACCGTTACCTGGAGGTATATCCCGACCTGGAATCCTACATGGATGACTTTAATGTGGATGAGGCATTGGTTGAAGAACTGTTTGATTTTGCCCAAGGCCAGGGAATTGAATCCCCGGAAGACGAATCAATAGCTGAGGACACCCATATGCATACACAGGTTAAAGCACTCATAGCCAGAAATCTTTGGGATTTCAGTGCTTTTATACAAATTCGGATGCAGGACGATGAAGCTTACATGAGGGCCATTGATCTTATCGAGGGAGACACCTTTGATGAGATGAATGTCCATTACAGGTAATATTAGCCGTTTTTTCCCCATTCGGATACACCTAAAAACAGAAGAAGTTCGTTCAGGGAGCCCACAACCGGGTTCCCTGTTTTTTTGAGCCTGTCAGCGTTTTGGTGTCCACGGGCTATCAGTATGTTGTGCACACCTATGTCTTTGGCAACTTCTGCATCATGCAGGGTGTCGCCCACCAGGAGGGTCTTCTGTGGGTCAAGGTTTTCGTTTTGAATGAGTCTTATGGCGTTTGCAGTTTTGCCGTAAGCAAGATTGTCTGCTATACCGTTGATTTGGGTGAAATATTGTTCGATTTTACGTTCCTTTACCGATTGTAGCAAAGCATCATGTTTCATAGCCGACACGATGTATTGATTTCGTTTTTTCTCATGGAAAAATCTCAGGGTGCTGGCCACGTCTTCATAGAGGGGAACCTTTGAAAAGTCTTTGTTGTAATGAATGATAAACTCTTCTGCCGGAATTTCAAAAGCTTCTTTCTCGAAATCAAAACCCAGGGCTGCATAGTACTTCTTGACAGGAAAAGTAAAAACCTTCAGGTATCTCTCTTTATCCAGAAGGGGTAGGTTTCTGTTTTTGAGCATAATGTTCATGCTGCGTATGCAGTGATTCACGTCATTAAGCAAAGTTCCGTTCCAGTCCCAAAGAAGGGTGTCTATGTTGTTTAGCTGCATTTCGGTTCTTTTAGTGGTTTTAGTCAGGGTTTGCAAATTTAGCTTTTTCCACGGGATGAATCGATTTTTCCATGCATCCCGCAGGTTTATGAAAAAACCCGTAAATTCGTGCCGTTAAATCAAAAACCCAACCTATGAGCTTAACCATTATCATTATAATAATTACCGCCATAACATCCTACCTGGCTTTCAATAACCCGGAGACCTTTTACAACCTGAAATTTAATCCTTATCTCATACACCACAATCGCCATTTGCACCGGTTTTTTAGTTATGCTTTGATCCACGCTGACTGGATGCACCTTTTTGTTAATATGTTTGTCCTGTGGTCCTTTGGCACTGCCGTCGAAACTTATTATGAACACTTTTTCGGAGGCCGGGCCCCCGTTTATTTTATGCTGTTGTATGTGGGAGGGGTGATGTTTTCGACGCTACCTTCCTATGGGAAGCACAAAAACAATGATACCTATAATGCTGTGGGTGCCAGTGGTGCGGTATCAGCTGTTTTGTTCTCCAGCATTTTGATGCAACCACAGATGCCCATCATTTTTATCTTTTTCCCGGTTCCTATTCCGGCCTGGATTTTTGGTATTCTCTACCTGGTATACTCCGCCTATATGGCCAAAAGGGGTACGGATAACATTGGCCATGATGCGCACTTCTGGGGCGCTGTTTTTGGCCTGGTTTTTACATTTGCCCTTAATCCTGCATTTTTGCCAGGCTTTTTTGAAAATATTTTTTAGCTCGCTTTTTTATGGCCCAATACGTTAATTTTAACGGGAGAATTATCAACCAGGATGCTTTTGGCCTGCCACTTTCCAATCGCGCTTTTCGATATGGTGACGGGTTTTTTGAAACCATTCGTTGTTTGGGTGGAAAGCCCCTATGGGCTGATTTTCATACAAAACGTATGATCAATTCATCCCATTTGTTGAAAATGGACCTCCCACAAGCTATTTTGAGGGATAGGTTGGACAGTGAGATTGGCCGGTTGCTTCACCACAATGGTCATTTGGATGCCGCCCGTGTGAGGCTTTCTTTGTTCAGAGGCGGTGAGGGGTTTTACCGACCCCAATCGCAGCAGGCTGAATTTACCATTGAGTCTTCGCCCCTTGATACAATGCATTATGGATTGAATAAAAAAGGCTTGACCGTTGGATTTTATGAAGATCAAAAAAAACAATCTAATAAATATAGCGGTGTTAAATCATCCAATGCACTCATCTACGTGATGGCCAGCCTGGATGCACAAAACAATGGCTGGGACGACATTTTGCTTCTTAATGATACCGGCCATGTGGCCGAGGGTAGCAGTTCAAATGTTTTTATGGTGGATAAAGGAGTGCTTTACACCCCATCTTTGGACCAGGGTTGTGTGGAGGGGGTGATGCGTAATGTGATGCTGCAGTTAATGGCACAACATCAGATCAAAGTTATTGAATGTTCCCTTTTGCCTGATGATTTGCTGGGTGCTGATGAGGTTTTTCTTACAAATACTATCCGGGGTATTCGATGGATTAAAGGAATCCAGAAGAAAAGGTATTACCACGACCGCTCATCTGAACTTATAAGCTTGCTAAACAAGGCAATGCCTGCCTTGTAAATACATTTTTTTTACTTTTTTATCGAATCTTTAGTTGTGAATGCAACAAAAAATATTTCTTTTATAGGGTAAGTGGATTTTGGGTTCAAATCCTTATCATATTGGGTTTTGCTGTCTAGCCAATTTAGGTTATTTTTATCCGGTATTTAAGCATACAAATTACATGTTTTAAATTGTTTTAATTGCTGGTATGAAGACCGGCCACGATAAAATAAGTACCTGAATACTAACCTCCCAAAAACCTTTTTTTGTGAAGATAAAAAATTTACGAATCGGACAAAAGCTACAGTTTTACGTACTGGTAATCACGGGTGTGGTTTTTCTTGTTTCCATTGGCTACATCAGCATTCAAAACCGTGACAGAGCCCTGCGCGATACCACCATGCTTGTAAACAGTCAGGCAGCTACCTATGCCGAAGATGTGAGTAATTCGTTCAATGAAGATATGGCTGTAGTGAGAACCTTATCGCAGGCTTTTCAGATCCACCTTGACATGCCTTTGGAGGAGTGGAAGCCGCTGTTTGTGGATATTTACAGACAGGTTTTTGAAAGCAATCCTGATTTTTATGCCCTTTGGGACAGCTGGGAATATTCACACATCGACCCCGAGTGGGATTTGCCCCATGGCAGGTTTTTAAATTATCATTTCCGTGAAAACGGGGAAATTGGTTTCCAGGAGCTGGAGCGTAGCCTGGATGGAGATCCCCCACTTTATGGAGCAGCCAAAGCGGCTGGCAGAGAAAAGATTTGGGAGCCTTATCCTGATCAGCTTGAAGTCGGAGCCACCGCTTCCACCCTTATGACCACCCTTACGGTACCCATGTATCATAACAACAACTATATTGGATTGGTTGGACTGGATATTACACTGGCCCGACTCCAGGAGATGGTTTCTCAAATACAACCGGTGGAGGGTGCCTATGCTTTTTTGCTTTCCAACCAAGGGCTTTACGCTGCCCATCCCGAAACACATCTGCTGGAAGAATCCATAGCTGATAATTTGTGGCAGGATGAGCAGGAACATGGATTACTGGAAAAAATAAAAAACGGAGAAACATTTAGCTTTACCAGTTCCCATGAAAAGGAAGAAGATTTTTACTATACCTTTTCTCCCGTAACCATTGGTGAAACCCAAACACCCTGGTCAATGGGTATCGCCGTTCCACTGAATAACATCCAGCAAGAAGCCATGAACCATTTCTTTATCACAATCATGATAGGGCTGTTAGGTCTTGTGGTGATTGGGAGTGTGGTATGGTGGCTGTCCAAAACCATTTCTAACCCGATAAATCATATCACAGCACTGATGAAGCGCCTGGCAAAAGGTGAGATCGATAAATCCATGAACCTGGATATTCGCACCGGTGATGAGTTGCAGCAAATGGCGGAAGCTTTTAATACTTCAATAGAAGGCCTTGATGAAAAAACAAGGTTTGCCATCGAAATCGGAAAAGGAAACCTGGACACAGACCTCCACCTTTTGAGCGAGCAGGATGCATTGGGCAAATCATTGCAGCAAATGCAAACGGATCTGAAAAAGGCAAAGGAGGAAGAAAAGCAGCGCCAGGAAGAAAACTCTATCAGGCGTTGGGCAACCGAGGGGTATGCGCGTTTTTCTGAAATCTTACGCAATAACAATGATGATATGGATGCCCTGGCATTTGATATTATCCAGAATCTGGTAAAATACGTGGATGCCAACCAGGGAGGTATTTTCATTATCAACGATGAGGATCCCAAAGATGTATTCCTGGAGATGAAAGGATGCTATGCCTACGACCGCAAAAAATTCATGGAGAAGAAAATCTATCCTGGTGAAGGTTTGGTAGGAACTTGCTACCTTGAAAGGAAAACTATCTACATGACAAAAATTCCCCAATCTTATATTCGTATTACCTCCGGACTGGGTGATGAAAATCCCGGCTCTTTAATCATCGTTCCGCTGATTTTGAATGATGAGATATATGGTGTGATTGAGCTGGCTTCTTTCAATGAGTTTGCCCCCTACCAGGTGGAGTTTATGGAAAAGATCAGTGAAAGTGTGGCTTCTACCATTTCCAGTGTGCAGGTAAACCTGCGTACAGCCATCCTGCTTGAAAAATCGCAGCAACAGGCTGAAGAAATGCAGGCCCAGGAAGAGGAGATGCGCCAGAACATGGAAGAGCTGCACGCCACCCAGGAAGAGATGGGACGGAAAAGTACCGAAATGGAAGGAATCCTGAATGCGCTTGATGCTTCAAGTTATGTCATTGAGTATGACCTGGATGCTACGGTAATCAACATCTCGGACTCTTACATTAATCTGCTCAAAATCAATCGTGATGATGTAATAGGAACCCACCACTCTGATAAGATGGATTTTTCTCATGAGCAGCAAAGTGAGTATGAAAGATTTTGGGATGATCTGAAAAAAGGAAAAACCAAATTCCAGGAGGTAAAAGTGGTGGTGGATGGCAAAGTGTTTTGGCTGGCCGAAACCTATACACCCATATTCGACCAGAATGGCAAGGTGTCTAAAATATTTAAAATAGCCAACAATATCACAGATAGCAAGTTAAGTGTAGAAAAGCTGGCAGAGGAGAACGAAGAGCTCAAGAAAAAAATCAATGACCTTGAGCAAAAAAAGTGATTTCAGGACAAAAAGAAATTCTAATTTTGCAAAATCTTTAACCTGAAAATCATTGATTATGCTATTCCGTGCATCAATTTCACTCGTTTTTTTGTTGCTTTTTGTTTGGGCTCAAGCACAGCCCCCTAGTTCTGAAAAAATTGACCAGTCCCGGCTGCATTTCAATAGTGGAGTAAAAGCTGGTATTGACGAAGATTTTGAACGTGCTGTGGAGGACTTCAAAAAGGCTATTGAGTTGAACCCACTTTACGCTGAAGCCTACTTGTATAAGGGGCTTGCCTGTATTGAGCTGGAGGATTACCGGGAGGCCATTCGGGATTTTACCATCACCATTGAGCTTGACCCGGCCTTTTCTGATCAGGCTCACTATTTCCGTGGGTTGGCATGGTATTACAAAGAGGAGTATGTCAAGGCCATTGACGACTTTTCCATTACTATCCGAATGAACCCCGATCATGTGGTTTTTTATCAAAGAGGGAAAGCTAACCTTGCATTGGGTGAATATACAAGGTCGTTGCAGGATTTTAATATTTCTCTGAGACTGGAAGATGATTTTTATGATGGATACCTTTACAGGGGTATCAACCTTTACTATCTTGAGGATTTTGAAGAAGCCAAAGAAGATCTGGAGATTGCAAAAGAGTACCTTGTTGATAACCCTCTGGCTTTTTACTACAGTGGGCTTGTTCGGACAGCATTGCTCAACAGTTATGTGGCCATCGAAGACCTGGATAGGGCCATTGAGATGGACCCCTCTTTTGCCCCTGCTTATGAGGCCAGGGCCCAGGCAAGAAGCAATACAGGCAACAGGCAGGCCGCAGCTGAAGATTTAAAGCTTGCTGAAAAGGCTGAAAAACAAAAGCCTGCCCGGGAGCATGAAACACCCACTGGTGAGCCTGAGTCTACACGCCAACCTGAATCAAGACCCAGGAAGTCTACCGATCTTGACTTTGCTGAACTTTTTGGCGCCTCAGCGCAGGATCAGGAGGAGCCGGCTAAAGAGGATGCCTCAACGTCAGCAAATCAACCAGAGCAGTTGGTGGCATCAGGTGAGGAGCCCAAGGCCGGAAGGGCCGAGCCAGCCACTACGAGACAGGTGGAAGACTTTGTAGATTTGGAATCGGGGGTGTACAACCGTGATATGAGCCGCGTAAACCCTGCCGGATTTGGGGTGCAGGTTGCCAGTTACTCCAACACCCAAAATCTAAGCAACCTGGTAGATGCTTACCAGGAAAAATACCATGAATTGGTATTTGTAAATATCAGCCAGGTGAATGGTCGAAGAATCTACAGGTTGATCATGGGGCAGTTTAATGAGCGAACCGCTGCCGAAAATTTCCGCGATACCCTCAGAAACCAAAGTTTCCCTGATTCTTTTCTTGTGGTTTTTGAAAACCTGTAAACGATTGCTCCTGAGATTTTTGGGGATAAATGTTAACATAGCGGGGTTGTCCTCCTGAATTCATGTGAAGATGTTAGCTGATAGGAAGAGTTAGCCATAAGGCCTCTTCTTATCAGTATTTTTTGGTGAAGAATGGAATCTTTGGTTTTGAGCCTGGTTGAATGACATCTTGTTTTTCTGTTGACAATTTTAGGGTTTACTCCCCGGGGATTGTCGGGATTATTATTATTTCATTCTGACACATCTGTTTTCTCTTAATACCGCTTACCATTCAACGATGGTCTTCTAATAATACATGGACTGGGTTTGTGCATCTTACCCGGTCATTGTTTTTTTAAGTCCCCAACCTCTGTCAGGTTCCCAAATCGCATACAAAGAAAATACTCCATTGCAGGCGTGGTATGGCATGGAGCAAACTATTAATCAGG
>SLQX01000226.1 GCA_007131245.1 Bacteroidales bacterium | reverse complement strand
TAAGTATTCATTTTAAATTTATACTTTTTCAAAATATCTCATTTTGATATATTGTTTTATCTGCGGGGTATTTGGCGTGTAAATTCATAAAAAGCATGTAATTTTGTGCCACGAAAATCTGAAAATCAAGTATTATGTCAAGGCAAAAACCTACCATCCCTAAGGGGACGCGCGATTTTTCACCTGAAGAAATTGCAAAACGAAACTATATTTTCGATACTATCCGGCAGGTATATGAACTTTATGGCTATAAGCCCATCGAAACTCCCGCCATGGAAAACCTTTCAACCCTTATGGGTAAATATGGTGAAGAGGGAGACCGGTTGATCTTCCGTATTCTCAATTCGGGTGATTTTATGAGCAAAGCGGATGATGCAGCAGTTGCTGCAAAGGATTCATTGAAGCTGAGTGGTCAAATTTGCGAAAAGGCTTTACGCTATGACCTTACTGTTCCCTTTGCGCGGTATGTGGTGCAGAATCAACATGCTATTAACTTCCCTTTCAAGCGTTTCCAGATTCAGCCTGTATGGCGCGCCGACAGACCCCAGAAAGGACGCTATCGTGAATTTTTTCAATGCGATGCTGATGTTATTGGTAGTGATTCTCTTTTTAACGAATTTGAGCTTTTTAAAATCATTGATCAGGTTTTTCAAAAACTGGGCGTTTCCATTACCATTAAGTTCAACAATCGTAAAATACTCGCAGGCCTGGCCGAATACATCGGTTTTGCTGATAAAATCATCGATATCACCACGGCCATTGATAAGCTGGATAAAATTGGTTTGGAGAAGGTAAATGAAGAGCTTGAACAAAGAGGTTTGAGCCGGGAAGCCATTGAATCTCTGCAACCCGTTTTATTACTGGAAGGGGATGATAAACAGAAAATAGCTATTTTGAAAGATGTGCTGAAAAGTTCAGAGACAGGGCTTCAGGGAATAGCAGAAGCAGAGGAGATAATTGAGTTTCTGGAAAATGATGCAACACAATGTTCTGTTGAGCTGGATCTTACGCTTGCCAGGGGGCTTAATTATTATACCGGTGCCATTATTGAGGTTAAAGCCAACGATGTTGCCATGGGGAGTATTTGCGGTGGTGGCAGGTATGATGATCTTACTGGAATCTTTGGTCTCAAGGGGATGTCAGGAGTAGGAATATCATTTGGTGCAGATCGCATTTACGATGTAATGTTTGAGTTGGGGCTTTTCCCGGAGGATGTACTTACTTTCAGTAAAGTGATGTTGGTGAACTTCGGAAAAGAGGAGCAGATGTATGCCCAAAAAGTGCTTTCACGGCTCAGGGCTGAAAACATTAAAAGCGAGCTTTACCCCGAAACTGTAAAAATGAAAAAACAGATGCAGTACGCTGATAAAAACAATATCCCTTATGTGTTGGTGATTGGAAAAAATGAAATGGAAACCGGAATGCTGTCTTTAAAAATTATGAAAACCGGTGAACAGTCTTCCATGAACCTTAACGACATCATTCATTATATCAATACACACTGACCCTTAAAACACTTTTAACGCATTATGTATACCCATCAAATCACATCAGACCCTATAGATTTCACGATTTTACACAAGATTTTTTCGGCACCTTCCCGTTTGGAGCTTTCGGGAGAAACAAGACAAAAGGTTCAGGCATGTCGTGAATACCTGGACCAGAAAATTGCTGGCCAGTCCGAACCTGTATATGGCGTAACTACCGGTTTTGGTTCTCTTTGCAATCATAGTATTTCAGATACAGACCTTGGTCAATTGCAGAAAAACCTTGTAATGTCGCATGCCTGTGGTATTGGCGAAAAAGTTCCCCGTGAGATAGTACGAATCATGCTGTTTCTCAAGATTCAGTCTCTAAGCTATGGGAAGTCAGGAGTACAGGTGCAAACCCTGGAACGTTTAATAGAATTTTACAATCATGATATCTTACCTGTGGTATACACCCAGGGGTCGTTGGGAGCATCAGGGGATTTGGCTCCACTGGCACACCTTAGCCTGCCATTGCTGGGATTGGGTGAAGTGTTCTTTGAAAACCAGGAAACACCTACTGAACAGGTTTATAAACAATTTGGCTGGGAACCGATAGATTTAGCCTCAAAAGAAGGTCTGGCTTTGCTTAATGGCACCCAGTTTATGGGAGCTTATGGAGCTTATATTTTGATGCGGGCTCTTGAATTAGAAAAGTGGGCCGATGTAATTGGTGCCCTGTCGCTGGATGCTTTTGATGGTCGGATAGAGCCCTTTTTTGATCCCGTTCACCAGGTAAGACACCACAAGGGGCAGATTGAAACGGCTGCCAGGATTAGAAAAATATTACAGGGTAGTGCTTTAATTGAACGTCCCAAAAACCATGTACAAGACCCCTATTCATTCCGATGTATACCGCAGGTTCATGGTGCTACCAAAGACACTATAAAGTATGTTGCTGGCGTTTTTGAAAACGAAATCAATGCTGTTACCGATAACCCCACTATATTTCCCCAAGAAGACCTGATAATCTCTGCCGGTAACTTCCATGGGCAACCCCTGGCTTTGGCTCTTGATTTTCTTGCCATTGCTATGGCTGAACTGGGAAATATCTCGGAACGAAGAGTATACCGGCTAATTTCAGGAGCACGTAAACTTCCTTCTTTCCTGGTAGCCAACCCTGGTCTTAACAGTGGCTTTATGATTCCTCAATACACGGCTGCATCCATTGTAAGTCAAAACAAACAATATTGCACCCCTGCATCAATTGACTCCATTGAATCGTCTCAGGGGCAGGAGGACCACGTAAGCATGGGTGCCAATGGTGCTGTGAAGGCGCTGAAAGTAATGGAAAATCTGGAAAAACTTCTGGCCATAGAACTGTTTAATGCAGCACAGGCTCTGGGGTTTAGAAGACCGGCCTCTTCTTCTCCGGCTCTTGAGCAGCTGGTGAAAGATTTTGGAAACCAGGTAGAGTTTGTGGAAAACGATAAGATCATGTATAAAGAAATGGAAAAAGCATATAACTTTTTAAAGAATCAATCCGTGGACGAGTACCTGCAGACCCATTAGCAGGCAGTTAAGCGAAGTTGATTTTTGGGATGTGAAAATAGTGGATCCCAGGCTTTAAATCTTCCTCCAGGGTTGAAAGCTTTTATGGGTATACAGAGGAATTCAGGAATTTTATAAATGGCTGATTCATACTGTGAAAATAAAATTACATTTGTTAATAAAGTGGCGTTTTGTATGTCAGGAATATTTTTTTACAAACTAAATTTTGTTTTTAAGTAATTAAGTGTTATTTTGCAAACGATAAGCTATAACATACTTTATTTCTTTAGATATGAGTAATGATTTGCCAGAAAGTCAAGAAAAAAAACGGCCTGTTTTTTTAACCGTGTTATGTGTAATTGCCTTCATCCATGTAGGGATGTCTATTTTGGTCGGCTTAATAGGAACCATTACCTCTCCTGAACTGGGGTGGTTTGAAACATCCGGGTTGTTTGGATTGTTTACCGATTCCATGAGCAATTTGCTGGGTTTATTTTGGTCTGTGGTGATGCTGGTACTTGCTATTATTGCTTTTCTGGGCATTATACAGATTTGGAATATGTTGCGCATAGGGGTGTGGACATTTTCCATCCCTTTGTTTTTGTCCATTGTATTACCGTTGATACTGATGGGACCCGGTTGGTGGATTCTGATTCCTAATATCATCATCATTTTCTTTTTAGTATTCCTGTTTGCCCTCAATTATGAGAAGCTAAGCTGAAAGCATACTTACTTGTCCAGCCAATAAATAGACCTCCTGATCTCCTGTTACCTTGGGGTTGGTCTTTCTTCTACCTGGTCTATTTTCTTATAGATTTGCTCTTCCTGTTCCAGCTGACGTCTGAAAGCGGCACTGAGTGAACGTTTTTCCAGTTTATATAGATCGGGCTGACCTGCGTTAACCCATGCCGTAAACCAAAAGTCACCCACCGATTTCACAGCCCTTCTCATTTGTCTTTCAACCATGGCATCCATGGCCTGATGTATCTTATGGGAAAAGGTTCGCGAAAAGGTTCGTGAAGTGCTCTGCCCCCGCATTTCATATGCGTATACTACATCGGGAGGCAAGTGGGTTCTGAGGCTGTCGAAGACCCAATAAATGGTGTCTACCTTAAGATGGCTTTCTTCTATCAGTTCCCAGGTGCGATCAAGAGGGGATTCAATGTACTCAGCCCGGCCTACCAAATAATTATAGTTGTCAGCATAGAGTTCCACCAGGCGGCTTTCCCATAGTGCATGGATTCCTCTTTGCTCAGGTGTACGTCCGTTATAATATTTGGTTGTATGCAAAGGAGTACAAAGGTCAGCGATGTAGTGTCCTATATGGGTGGCATTATACAGGATTTTGTCTACATTTTCGGCCATAAAAGCACGGGTAAGCCTTTGCATCATCACCTGGACATGCCATGGCAGTACGCCGTATCTTTGCAGAGTGTCGTTGGAAAACTTTTTTTTAGCATCCTCCCACTCCCGGGGAACTATATCAAAGGGATTTTCGCCCTCATCCGCAAAATGGTCGATGTCGATGTAGTGCCTTTGCGCTTCTCCTTCCACTGTGTGGGCCCGTCTGTCCGGGTCAATGGAACGTTCGGTGATAAACTCAATATGATGTTTGAAAAATCCCACCATTTCAGGGGGCAATGTAAAAATGGCCATCCGGTTGATTTTACGGTGTGCCGCAAAGCCAAAGGAAAATGCATCCCATGGAGGGAGTATGACCAGCAACTTGATACTTAACAAGAGAATGATGCAACGTTTTGATATGGACATGGTAAACTTTATTCAAACCCAAATTTAACCTTACAACAAGCCCGTGTTGTTCGGACAAGTCCTAATTTAAAGTTACAAAAATTCAGGGAAAACTCCCGTACATGATTTGAATAATCAGGTTGTCTGGACAAGGATTATGCGCTGATATCCACAATTTCACCCCCTTTCAATACGGGAACGCAAGTATGGGTGTTCAGTTGCAGTGTGTAATCCAGGATGTCATCCAGGCCCATTTTTTTGAGTCTGTGCCTGTGAGCTGCTTTTTCAATATAGAGGCGTGGGTTATTTTCGGCCATGTGCCATAAGTCAGCGCTGGCGATGGCTGAATCACAGGTGGTATGAAACGTTCCTTCCCCTTTTTGAATGATATACCGGGTGGCTGCCCCTGCAAAAAGGGTATCTTCCATGGAGAAACGGTTTTTCCAACCTGCACAGAATATAATAATGTGTTGTTTCTGTTCCATGGCCCAGTTGCAAACCGCTTGCAGGTTTGTGAAAGCACCTATGCATACTATGTTATTGTGGCCTCTGACCATTTTAAGTGCCTGTGTGCCATTGGTGGTATTCATAACTACTGTTTGGCCTTGTAAACGGGGTTGCATAAAATTAAAGGGAGAATTGCCAAATTCAGCACAATCCAGTGTCTTACCATCTCTTTCACCCGAAACAATATACCCTTTTTCTTTATAGACGATGCTTTCCGAAATTTCTGCCACAGGGATGATGGATTTGACTTTGTTTTGAAAAGCAGCACACATGGCTGTTGTGGCCCTGAATATATCAGTTACGATAATTACCGCAGGCTCTTTTTTGTAAAGGGGCCAGGAAAGGGGTGAAAAGCAAACCTCTAAGGCGTATTTCCCTTTTTCATTATACATGTAATTACCAATTTGGTTAATTTATTAAAGATAACACATATAAAAGGGCTGGTGAATGAGCACCGTCTTTCAATATTCCGGTGGCCAACCACCTGCCCCAGTTTTGCATTCCTTTGTTCGAATAAAAGCTGTTTTATCCTTTGTAAAAGGGTCTTTTCACCACCTGGGCTTTAACAAGCTTGCCACGTATTTCAATAAAAATATCTGTACCTGATTTGGCAAATGGTTTTTTTACGTAGCCCATTCCAATGGCTTTTTTTAATGAAGGTGACATGGTGCCCGAAGTAACCTCACCAATAGTTTGCCCTTGTGCATCTTTTATGGGATAATGCTGACGTGCAATCCCCTTGTCCAAAAGCTCAAACCCTATAAGCTTTCTGGAAACTCCTTCCTGTTTTTGCTTTTCCAGGTAATCACGGTTGATAAAATCATTCCCATCGGTAAATTTGGTCAGCCACCCCATGGAAGCTTCAATGGGTGAAGTTTCGTCATTGATATCATTGCCGTACAGGCAGAATCCCATTTCCAGGCGAAGGGTATCGCGTGCCGCAAGCCCTACAGGTTTGATGCCAAACTCTTCACCTGCTTCCAGGATAGCATCGTAAATTTCCGGTCCTGACTCATTTGGAATGTAGATTTCGCAGCCCCCTGCCCCTGTATACCCTGTTGTAGAGAGCAGCACATCTTTTACGCCTGCAAACTCAAGGACTTTGAAAGTATAAAAGGGCATATCCTCTATGGGCTCATCCGTTAGTTTTTGCATGGCCTTCAAAGCCAATGGTCCTTGCACTGCCAGAAGGCTTGTTTCATCCGATGCATTGCTTAATTGGGCTCCCACGCCCTCGTTTTGTTTCACAAGCCAGTTCCAGTCTTTCTCAATGTTGGATGCATTTACAACCAGTAAATATTTTTCCCTGGAAAAGTGATACACCAGGAAGTCGTCCACGATACCTCCCTTATCGTTGGGGAAACATGTATATTGTACCTTTCCTTGCGAAAGTACAGCAATGTCATTGGAGCTTACTTTTTGTACCAACTCATAGGCTTTTGGACCTTCTACCCAAATCTCACCCATATGCGATACATCGAAAACTCCCACTGCTTCCCGCACGGTTTGGTGTTCGACATTAACTCCTTCAAATTGTACGGGCATATAGTAGCCTGCAAAGTCTACCATCTTGGCGCCCATGGCTTCATGTTTATCTTTAAATACTGTAGTCTTCATTGCAATAAAGTTTTTAAGATGTTGGAAAGAACCCAGAAAACAAGGTTTTTAAGAAAAAGGTTTATTCGTTATGCAAATTATGGAACACATTAATTATGTTATAACCCTGAATCGATGTAAGTTTTTTATTACCAGCCCTGTGTTATCAGAAGGCAGGGTAAGCATTCCAGTTCAGTGGATAGAATATTCGTCCCAACCATTTAACAATAATGCATAATAAAAGTTGTCTTGGAAGCCTCGAACAACTTTTATTATGCAAAAAATGGCTTATGTTTAGTAAGGCGGATTATTACTGTAGCACTTTGGTCACCAGTTCTGCAGCTTCTTTGAGCAATATAGCGGATTCTACTTTAAGTCCAGACTGGTCAATGATTTCTTTGGCTTCTTCTGCATTTGTTCCCTGCAGTCTCACTATGATCGGGACATTGATCTCACCGATATTTTTATAGGCATCCACAATGCCCTGTGCTACCCGGTCGCAACGAACAATCCCGCCAAAAATATTAACGAGAATGGCTTTAACATTGGGGTCTTTCAGGATAATGCGAAAAGCCTCTTCCACCCGCTTTGCATTGGCCGAACCACCAACATCCAGGAAGTTAGCAGGTTCACCACCGGAAAGTTTGATGATATCCATGGTAGACATGGCCAGACCGGCACCATTTACCATACAGCCTACATTGCCGTCCAGCTTAACATAATTGAGATCATGCTTGCCAGCTTCCACTTCCATGGGATCCTCCTCGTGCAGGTCCCGCATTTCAACAATCTCCGGGTGACGGTAAAGGGCATTTCCATCAATGGTCATTTTGGTATCAGCTACCAGGATTTTATCATCGGCAGTTTTAAATAAAGGGTTTATTTCAAGCAGTGTGGCGTCGTTTTTCAAATAAGCCGCATAAAGTTTGGGTACAAACTTTACCATGTTTTTAAATGCATCACCCTTCAATCCCAGGTTAAATGCAATTCTACGGCATTGGTAGGGCATAACACCGGTTTTGGGGTCAATCTCTTCGGTAAATATTTCTTCGGGAGTTTCTTCTGCCACCTCCTCAATGTTCATCCCTCCCCTGGGGGAGTACATGATCATATTTTTTGATGTACCCCGGTTAAGCAAAACACTCATATATATTTCAGAGGGTTCAGATGGTCCCGGGTAATAGATATTTTGTTCAATGAGCAACTTTCTGACCTTTTTGCCCTGGGGGCCTGTTTGTGGGGTAATCAGCTGCATGCCAAGGATACTTTCAGCATGTGTTTTTACCTCTTCTACTGTTTTGGCTATCTTAACACCTCCGCCTTTCCCCCGGCCACCGGCATGTATCTGTGCTTTTACGGCACATACTTCATTGCCTGTCTTCTCATGAATGGTCCTGGCCGCTTCAACAGCTTCATTTACAGTGTTTACCATGATGCCTTCAGGTACAGGCACACCATATTTTTTCAATAAGCTTTTTCCCTGATACTCGTGTACGTTCATTTTATCGTTTTTATTTTGTTTTTGACAGGATTTAAGGAAGGCAAAAATACAAATTTAGTTATCAAAAGTGGGAAGGTTTGCAGAATATTTTTAATTAGAACCTTCGAAATAAAATAAATAAATTCCCCTTTGCGTTATACTTCTGAAATTTTGGTTCAATTAAAATGTTATTTTATGAAACAAACTACTACTCTAAAAAATGACTTGACTATGATCATCAATGTGCTTTCTGATATGGTTGATAATAATGATCTTTCCGAAAAACAACTGGAAAAGATCCTGGAAGGGCTTTTTGAGAATTATGCCGCATCACCAGCCATAAATGAAAAGCCTGGAAAAAACGTAGTCCGGAACATTATGAATTATTCAAAAGCGCTGGATGTAATACCACAACCCGGTAAAGGGCCACTGACAATGATTATCAATTAACAAATCCTTTTCATCCAGGGAATTTTCTTAGACGCCGCAATCCTGTTGATTGACTCTGAATCTTTCTTCGGATTGCGGTTTTTGTTTTTTCCGTATTTTTTCGGTTGTTTTGCATTGGAAAAATCTGCTATTTTTGTGAAAGAATAAATCAAATGTGAATTCCGATAAAATTATGTCCCCGATCATTATTCATTTAAAAAATAAAACTATGCGTAGAAGAATTATTTTTGCTGTATTTGCCCTTATGCTTCTTGGTGTTAGCCTTTCTGGCTGCCGTTCACAGGAGCTTTGTCCTGCTTACACCAACAGTGAGGTTGTTTCGGAGCAATCCACGGAGAATTTGAGTTAACCGCCGATTGGCTTATTTGCTGATCCTTGTTTTGGCTAACCCGTTTTGCGAAAAGACTTTTTTTGCATCTTTTCTGGTATGCTTTCAATAGATTCAAACTTCTATCTTACCCTGATCCTTTCAGGGTTTTTTTATGGTAAAAATGCAACTTTTATGAAAAATATAATTTTATTACTTGTTTCTGTCCTTACGCTTGGTCAGGGTTGCGGCGCCAATGAATACGCTGAAGAAAGAGAAGGAGATGCTGAAATTTTGCCGGGAGCCTGGCGAACGGAAGAATATTTTCCGCATTTAAAAGGAAAGAATATTGCTTTATTGGGAAATCACACATCTGTTGTTGGTGATGTGCACTTGACAGATACTTTGCTTGCCAGTGATATAAATCTGGTTAAAGTTTTCAGCCCTGAACATGGATTTCGGGGTGAGGCTGCACATGGAGAGTATGTGGAAAGTCATACAGATGACCGGACCGGACTTCCTGTTTATAGTTTGTATGGCGCCAATCGCCGCCCAAAACCTGAGTATTTGCATGGTATCGATCTTCTCATCGTGGATATTCAGGATGTGGGAGCCAGGTTTTATACGTATATCTCTACCATGACCTATGTTATGGAGGAATTAGCGCGACAGGGTATTCCTGTTTTGGTGCTGGACCGCCCCAATCCCAATGGTCATTATGTAGACGGCCCCGTACTTGACCCATCTTTTTCATCCTTTGTGGGCTTGCATCCTGTACCTGTTGTTCATGGAATGACCATTGGCGAATATGCACAAATGGTAAACGGTGAGGGATGGCTGGGGGAAGGGCTTCGCTGTGAACTCCAGGTTGTGGAAGTTAAAAATTACAAACGTGATATGTATTACCAGCTTCCTTTGGCGCCTTCACCCAACTTGCCTGATATGACCAGTGTTTTGCGATATCCCGGCCTGTGTTTTTTTGAAGGAACTCAGATAAGCCTGGGGCGGGGTACAGATTACCCCTTTCAAATGTATGGCCATCCCGATTTGCCCGGGGAGCATTTCCCCTTCCGCTTTATTCCGGAAAAAAGAAGAGCTGCTCCCAATCCACCTCAGCTTGGGCAAGAGTGTTTTGGTGTTGATTTAAGAACCCCAAACCCGGATTCCTTAATGGCGTTTGATTATTTGGATTTAAGCCACTTGCTTAAGGCATGGGAACATTTTCCCAACAAAGATGCCTTTTTTAATAATTTTTTCAATCGACTGGCAGGGACAGATCAACTTAAAAAGCAAATTATGGCCGGGAAGACAGAAGAAGAAATCAGAGCCAGCTGGCAACCGGAACTGGAAAAATTTAAACAAATGCGCAAAAAATATCTTATCTATCCCGACAATTAATCAAAAGCGATTAGATCTACTTTGACACATATCATGTAATTTTTTGTATAACCGCTACGCGGTAAAAGAACCTTGGTGATACTATCCTTTTCTACAATACTTAAATTTCTGCGCGGTAAAAAATTCGGAGCCTATATCTCCTGCCCGTAAGGTGTTAAGTATTTTTGCTGTGTGCATATGTGTTAAGGTGTGATTTCTTAAGCCCCTGCAGATAAAGCCAAATGGCAAAACAAGAAAAAAGTTATAATTTTAAAAGAAATAATTGAACTAGTCATACTGCCATATTTCTTATCCTTTGTCTGTTTTTT
>SLQX01000107.1 GCA_007131245.1 Bacteroidales bacterium | reverse complement strand
TCCACCATACTTTGTGATCACCGGTGAGATTGAAAAAGGTGTTCTCTTCGGTAATTAAAACTTTATCCATATTTTCCTGCTCCGGGAACTCATAACGAAACCCCAAACCATCATCATATACCCTGAAAACCAGATTAGATTTTCTTTTAAGGTCCTCCGTTTCACCCAGCTCCACCGTCAACTCGTTGAAAGTGTTATTCACAAGACGCTGTTCACCCCATGGCATTTCCCATATTTCATGAAAGGACCGGGTACGTGTCTGGAGAACCTCCAAGCCTTCTGACAGCGGAGGCGCATCCAAAAACTCAAACCCCAAACGGGATGTATCGAGTACCATAACTCCTTCATGGGATACAGTATAGGCAGGTTGCCCGTTATCAAGCAAAAAAACATCCACTGTGATACTTTCATCAGGTGAGCTTATCTGTGATGGAGTATCTAACTGACAGGAATACACCCCTGCCAACAGGAAAAGGACAATGACTTTTACAATTGTATTCATAGATTTTTTTATAGGTTTACGAATAAGATAATATAAAACAACCCGGCTTGTTTTGCAAATATGCAAACCAGCCGGGGTCAGTTCGTGAAATATATTATAATGTGCCCTGCAAACGCTGCCTTCACCATATTAATACCGGCAACCATCTTACAGGAGACTCTTTCAAACACCCGGCAAAAACATGGTCTCCAGACACATACAGATAACGCATACCGGTAATAAGGGAAAAACGTTTTGGTTTGGCAAAAACCTCCAATTTCCTTCGGGCTGTCATGCATATCATTGTTTTAAGGCAAATTTAGCAATTTCCCGCAAGAAAATAATCATCACACTTTTTTAATATTCAGGATGATCGTTTCATTTTTTGTTTCTTTCCATAGGTAAGGGTTCTCCAAAGCCATTCAATGGGTCCAAAACGGAAATGCCTAAGCCAGTATTGGCTCCATACAACCTGCACCAGGAAAATGGCCACAGTGAGCAACATCCCCTGCCAGATATTAACCTGCCCATACAGCCCAAAACCATATGAAAAGAAAAGCGTGGTGGCAATCACAGACTGCATCAGATAATTGGTAAGAGCCATGCGGCCAGTTTTGGCAAGGGCCGAAAACACCTTTTTGAAAAATCCATGGTGATAAAGGTAAGCGATACCGGCCATATATATAAAACTCATAGCAGGCCCTCCAAAGGCCATACCCAGAATAACCCAGAACAGGGACCAATCAAAATAAATATAGGAACTATCCTGTGAAAAATGAGCCAGCAACCAGTTGCCCGCCAGTGCCACGGGCAAGCTATACAAAAACAACCGCCTGAAAAACAGTCTATGGGCACCGGGGTTTTCAAATACTTTTTTGCGGGCCAGCACCAACCCAACCAAAAACATGGCAAGGACATTGGGAAAAAAGAAAACAATACCGCCAAGTATATTGGAATATTCATTCAGCCGCATGCGCACTATTTCACCAAAACTGCCGGTTGAATACACATCAATGGCTCGTTCCATCAGTAAGTTCATTTCCCGTATGGCTTCATTAAACCCGGCTGTCATTTCTCCGGCAACCTCAGGAACGGTCAGGGCAAGACTAAACAACCCCACCAGTAGCAAAGTAAGCAACACCGGAATCATCAATATGGAAATGGCCCAGATGAGAAGAGACTTATTGGATTTTTTGCGAAACAAAATCATCAAAAAGCCAAACAAGGCATAAAAAACAAGGATGTCGCCATACCACAACAAAACAACGTGCAAAACACCAAATGCCAGCAACCATCCCAATCTGCGTCTAAACACAGGCAGAACAGAACGAGCGTCTTCTTCGGCTTTTTTCAGAAAGAAGTAAAACCCCATCCCAAAAAGCATGGAAAAAATGGTATAAAACTTCCCTGTAAAGAAAAAGTTGAGCAACCAGGTGGCCGTTTCATTGGCTGGATCCGTCCACAGGGCAAATTTGCCCATTTCAGTTAAAAATGGAGCATTCATCAGGGGCATGTTTACCATCAGGATACCCAGCAAGGCAAAACCTCTGAGTATATCGAGCATTTCTACTCTCTCCCCCGACTTAAGGGGCTGATAAGAGGTGGTCATAATTACGGTTGTTTTTCTTCGGTTATGATTAGAGATGATATTTTCCTATTTGTCGGTAATGGGTTTGTTGTGTCAAAGCCAGGAAAACCCGGCATCCAAAAGAATCATACAATCAAACTATATTACATTCCTTAAGACGCAGGTTTGTTGTCGAGATTACAGTTTGTGGAATGTTTTTTGAAAACCTCAGGAAATAACACCGGCAAAGATGTTTAAGCACCCAACAATCAGGAAACAAAAGCCCATCAATGCGTTTGCCTTGCCAATGGTACCAGCCTCGTGCCTGTTACACCCCTTTTTTAATCTTCGTTCCCTCCTCAACACCTTCCAGTATTTCAATATTGATACCGTCAGAAATTCCTGTGACTATCTGTACCCGCTCAAACACCTGCGGCTGAGTTTCCACATCCACAAAAGTACTGTCGTTTTCAAATATGAGCAAGCTCTCTTCAATGGCCAGCACATTATCGCGTCTTTCCAGGACAATGTCGGCAGTAGCACTATACCCGGCCCGGATAAAATGTTCCTGGTCGAGATCCACAGCAGCGCGTATCTCAAACTGGATGGCACCACTTTCCTCCACCCCTTTGGGAGAGATATGCTCCAGGTCAGCTGTAAAATCAGCACCGTCGATGGCTCCCACAT
>SLQX01000012.1 GCA_007131245.1 Bacteroidales bacterium | reverse complement strand
TGTCGCGAACCCTGCTCCGAAGTAGCTGGGTTGAATTCTTCAACGGGCTGTTTCTCCCCAAATTCTACAATATTGCCCGGTATTTCCCCCCATCGATAAGGGGGATTGGTCTTCTGCAGTGGAACATCAATGATGGCTTTCTCTTGTCCTGAAAGCTGCATGCTACTCATGGTCAGAACCATAAGTATTACCGTAAAAAAAAGATTAAATGTCCTGTTCATACTTTGTGCTTTTTTAAATGTAATTCTCCGGAGCGTCCCTGCCCCAAAAAGAAAAAAATGATTGAACGTTATTCTGTATTGGGTCAAAAAAACAGACCCATGGAATCGAATAATGAACCCCCTTTACTATTACCATGCCTTTATCATCGGCAATGAAACAAAAAAGGGGATAAAACATATAGGAACATTATGACTCAATAAAACAGCATGAAATGACCTGAGTAAGCCCAAAACACACAATAAAACAAACCATGGTAAACATCAAAACCTTTTATGCAAAGGCTATCATCCCCGTCGTTACTGGCTTTTTATAAAGCTCTTCTTAACCAGGCTAATTGTTTGCAGGCAATAATTTTGTTTGATCGTTTCCAGATTTACAAAGCAGGATAAGTCCTCAAATTTAAGTTTTTTTTTATTTTAAAAAAATGCTAAAGTGTTAAATTACACTTTTGTTCATTTAATCTTATTGTTTAAAGATAATTGTCAAACTTTTCTCTAAACCAACACATTTTAACCATTATTTACAACCAATGCTTTTATACCATTTTTTGTTAATCACATAGGCCATTAAAGACCGGTTCCCTGGCTGTAAAATCGAATTTGCTGAAAATTTCACACCTGGCAATGCATGCTTCTGCTGTGTCAGTTCCACATCCATAGTAAAATCCCTTGTTGTACAGTAGGTCATGAACCCTCCCCGCAAAAAGGATAGCTCCTCTCCCGGGCAGCCTTCAAACAAACCTCTTTTCTTCTTGTTTTAATCTTATATTTTGTAATAAAGATCTTTTTTATAGATTTAAAAAAACTGAGTGCGATGCAAAGAATAACCATAGCCATACTGGCCCTGTTGGTATCTGCCAGCTGTAGCTTCACTCAAAACCCGAAAGATATGCAGTCAAAACACACTTCCGCCCGCCATAACGACACGGGAAATTATCCCCTGAGCCGCTCTGAACAGGAATGGAAAGATCAACTGGAACCCATGCAATACCAGGTATTACGCCAGGCCGGTACCGAAAGGCCTTTCACCGGAAAATATTACCAAAACAATGAGGCTGGGATATATTATTCTGCCGCCACAGGGCAACCCTTGTTTGTATCGGATGCCAAATACGACTCGGGCTGTGGATGGCCAAGCTTCTTCGAACCCATCACCCAGGAGGCAATCCTTTACCGCAAAGATACCTCACACGGGATGGTACGTACCGAAATTATTGATTCCGCAAGCGGTTCACACCTGGGCCATGTGTTTGACGACGGACCGCCTCCCACGGGTCTGCGTTACTGTATGAACAGTGCTGCCATGGTTTTTGTGGGCATCAACCAGCAGCCACCCGCTTTGGTCAAAAAGTACATGGAAAAGTATGCCACCCCCGAAGAGAAAGTGGCGGTGGAAAAATTTGTGCTGGCCAACCAGGATGAAGATTAGATTTATTGAAACACCGGCAATAAACAGAATCGGTTAGCCGCCTGGCTTAACACCACAAATTGCTACCCCTGCAAAACGAAGAATGGTTTGGAAGGGTTCATACAAACATCACTCACTTGGGCTGAATGCTACCTGGCAATTTTTTCTGTATCATTTGGCAGGAATCTGGGTGCTTTGCGGTGCCGGCTCCCCTGTTCATAGGCATAGGCAATTTCCAACAACACGGGTTCACTCCATGCCGTGCCAAAAAAAGAAATCCCCACCGGCAAATCATCCACAAAACCCATGGGAACGGTAATATTGGGGTAACCGGCATTAGCAGCAGGGGATGAACTTCCCACCTGGAAATGGTCGCCGTTAACCCAGTCCGTTTTCCAGGCTGGTCCCCCGGTGGGAGCTACAATGGCATCCAGCCTGTGCTCGGCCATTACCTTATCAATCCCTTCCTGACGGGCTCCTTCGTGCATAAACTCCAGGGCATCCAGGTAGTCTGGTGAATCAAGCCCCCCCTTTTCCTGCGCCATCTCCAGGTAGGCCTGGTTAAAATGCTGCATGCCTATCGAATCATTTTTATTAAAGGCAATGAGCGCTTCAAGGTTCTGGATGGGGGCATCGGGTCCCAACGATGCAAAATAATCATTCAGGCCCGCTTTGTATTCATACAGCATCACCTGGAGGGCATGACCGGCTGTATAAGGTGCAGAAACCTGCATGAGATCAACAACCTCTGCTCCACGGCTTTCCATATAACTTACTGCCAGGCGCATCAATGTATCCACTTTATAATTTCGCCCCATAGCTGCCTTAAAAAAACCAATACGCTTGCCTTCCAGCCCATCTTCGTCCAAAAACCGGGTGTAATCCTGGTAAAACTTTCCTTCACTTTCCAGGGTGGCTGCATCTCCGGGATCGACTCCCACCATACCCCCCAGGGCCATGGCTGCATCTCTCACCGATCGCCCCATGGGTCCGGCAATATCCAGGGAATGGGAAATGGGAATAACACCACTCCGGCTCACCAGCCCCACGGTGGGCTTAATCCCCACAATGCCGGTTGCCTGAGATGGACATACGATAGATCCATTGGTTT
>SLQX01000114.1 GCA_007131245.1 Bacteroidales bacterium | reverse complement strand
GCCCTGATGGCACTTTGGTTTTTTGGGCAGACACTGAATATATTCAGCCAGATAGGAATGATTGTATTGGTGGGTATAGTAACCAAAAACGTAATTCTCATTGTGGAGTTTGCCAACCAGAAACGCCTGCAAGGGGTAGAACGCATGGAAGCTGTAATATTAGCGGCAGCAGAGAGGGTAAGGCCCATTATTATGACCAGCCTGGCTACTGCACTGGGGGCATTGCCGCTTGTAATCTCTCTAGGGGGCACCTCCAACAGCCGTGTACCCATGGGGGTTGCCATCATTGGCGGGCTGCTGTTTTCACTCGCACTCACATTATTTATCATCCCGGCCATTTATAGCTTTATTGCCGGAAAAACAAAGTCCTATGTTGTGGAAGAAGATTAATATGTTGGTTTTGGCCATGGTGCTTTTTCCTTTACAGTTTTTGGGCCAATCATATACGCTAACTGAATTGGTGCAGAAAGCCCTGGAGGAGAATTACCAGTTGCAAATAGCCAGAAACTATGAGCAAATGGCTCAAAACAGGAATACCTATGGTTTTGCGGGTTTCCTTCCCTCGGTAAATGTAACAGGCGAACAGGTTTGGGGTATTCAGAATACAGAGCAAAGCTTTTTTACCGGGGAAGTCCGAAGTGGTGATAATGCCCTCAACACCCGGTTTAATGCCATGGCAGAGGTGGACTGGACGGTTTTTGATGGCTTCAGCATGTTTGCCCGCAAGGATCGTCTTGGTCATCTTGCCCGGTTGGGAAAAATGGAAACCAGGTTTTTTATTGAACAAACCATCACGGATATTGCCCACGTTTATAATCAACTCATCAAAGAAAAGCAATTGCTGCAAATTTACAGGCAGTCAGCAGAGTTTTCTTCTTTTCGGCTTAACCTGGAAAGCAGAAAACGGCAGGTAGGTGCAGGTAGTACACTCCTCTACAACCAGGCTCTCATGGATTTTAACTCTGATAGTGTGCTGCTTAGCGACCAGCAGATGCTTGTTAAAGAACTCCAGATCCAAATCAACCGTAACATCAATGAACCTCCCTCCTATGAAGTGCATCCAATGGATGAGCATATTGAACTGCTGGGTGTTGAAAGCAGCGATGTTTTACTGGAAAGAGCCCTTGAAAACAATATGAACCTGGAAAGGGCCCACCTTGAGGAAATGTTAGCTGATGCGGATTATCGTATCCAACGTGGAAGGCAGTATCCGCAAGTTAGTGTTTTTGGAAACTATGCTTTTACAGAGCAAACCAGTGAGCTCGGTTTTGTGGAGTCATCGCTGCAATATGGCGGGCAATTTGGGATACGGGTAAGGTTTAACCTTTATGATGGGGGGCGCGAACGAATCCAGCTTAGGAATTTACAGCTTGAGCAACGCAATATGTCTCTGGATAAACAAGATACCCATGCTCATTTGGAATCAGAAATTGCCCGATTGAAAAATCGTTATAACGCTTACCTCGGTCAAAAAGAGCTGTTGCAGGAAAGTCTTGAGGCTGCTCGCCAAACCCTTTCCATTGCCAGCGAGCAATTGGAGGCAGGCTCCATAAGTGGTTTTGATTTTCGCCAGGCCCAAATCACTGCACTCATGGTTGAAGTGCAAGTTGTTGAATTACAGTACCGTATTAAATCTGTTGAAATTGATTTATACCGTATAAGCGGAGATTTACTGGATAAAGTGCTTTAAAGGTATTTTTTTTTTTTACCATATTATTTATTTATTTTTACCACCCTAAAATCTAAAAACTATTTCTTTATGCTTATGAGAGTAATTTACTTTGTTTGTTTATTTATTGCCACCAGTTCATTTGTTATTGGTGGCAATTTTGCAAATGTTAACCGGGGTGAGCGTCCACCTATTGATTTCAGCCAACTAAAGGAGACTGATTATCACAACGGCGTATTGAAAATAAAGTTCCATGCCGCTTATGAAAGGCACCTGGAAAAAAATCCTGTTGAAGTAGATAAAAATGGAATTGTGAGGTTTAACCTTTCACACCTGGATCGGCTAAATGAGCAATATGGTGTAAAATCTGCCCGACTTCACTTTGCCTCACCCGCTTTAAAAAACGGTTTCACTGATCGTCATAAAGCCTGGGGTTTCCATTTGTGGTATCAACTTGAGCTGGATGAGAAAGCTCATATTCCAACTATAATAGATGAATTCAGCAGGGTCAGGGAAATTGAGCATGTAGTGCCCGAGCTGACTAAAAAGCTCATTGGTAGCCATGATGAGGAGGATTTTCATTTTATAGATCAGCAGGGAATAAAAGAAGATGATCATTGGACACCCAACGATCCCCAGTTTTCTAACCAATGGCATTATCATAACACTGGCCAACAGGGAGGAACACCCGGTGCTGATATCAGCTTGCCTGCTGCATGGGGGCTTGAAAAAGGCAACTCGGATGTAATTGTTGCAATAATAGACGGAGGCATTGATCATAATCACAATGATTTGGCCGGAAATATGTGGGAGGAAATAGGGTACAATTTTGTATTCGACAGCCCCAGCATAGAACCACATAATCACGGTACCCACGTAGCAGGAACCATTTCTGCACTTAACAATAACAATCTGGGTGTTTCAGGTGTGGCCGGTGGGTCTGGAGCCGATGATGGTGTTAGGCTCATGTCATGCCAGGTTTTTACACAAAACTCAAGTGGTGGTTTTCACATTGCACCTGTATATGCAGCTGACAATGGTGCTGCCATTTCACAAAACTCATGGGGGTATACATCCTCAGGTTTTTATGAGCAGGATGTGCTGGATGCCATTGATTATTTTAATGAACATGGTGGTGGTGAGGCCATGGATGGTGGAATTACCATCTTTGCTGCTGGTAACAGCGATTCTTCAGCTGATTATTACCCTGGGTATTATGAAGGTTGTTTTTCTGTGGCAGCCACCAATAACCAGGATGCCAAATCGTGGTACTCCAATTATGGTGACTGGATTGATATATCTGCCCCCGGGGGTGAAACAAGCACGGTAACGGAAAGAGGTGTTTTAAGCACCCTTAATGATAACCAATACGGCTATTACCAGGGTACCTCGATGGCATGTCCGCATGTGTCGGGGGTCGTGGCATTGATGCTGTCAAGTGTTTATGGTGAGTTTGCTCCACAGGATGTGGAGGATATCCTGGTAAATACCGTTGATAATCATTATGGGGCAAACCCAGGCTATCTGGGCCAGCTGGGTGCGGGTCGCCTTAACGCCTATCTTGCTGTAGCCCTTTCACAACTATACCTGGAAATGCCTTCCAACCCCAGTAATTTCCAAACCTTTAGTGTAAGTGATGAACAAATTGATCTTAGCTGGGATCTTAATGATGATAACCAGCCGGTGATGCTTGCCTGGAGCACCAATGGCAATTTTGGAATTCCTGAAGAGGGTGAGGCCTACCAGGTTGGAGACAATATCCCGGGAGGCGGGACTGTATTGCTTTGGGGTGATGATGAAAGTTTCAGCCATCTGGAATTAAATGCAGCAACCCCCTATTATTATAAATTATGGTCTGTGGATGACGAAAATAACTTCTCCTTAGGCCGTACCGCAAGCGAATTCACCCAGTGTGGTGTTACGCTTTTGCCGGTTATGGAAGCGTTTGATAGTTCAGGTATTCCTTATTGCTGGGATTTTGAGCCATCTCAGGGAAACTGGGAGGTTACCACAAGCAATGGCAATCCGGCTCCTGCCATGCAGTTTAGCTGGAACCCCCAGGTAAATGATTATACTTATGCTTTGCAAAGTCCACCCCTTGAAGGAACCATTGCGGGTGATGCTATCGCCCTGGAGTTTGATTTGATGCTGGATAACTATGCTACATCTACCCTTGAAGAGTTACAGGTTGAGGTTTATGACGGCCAAGAGTGGCATGTAGTAATGACTTTTGACAACTCCCAGGGTGATATAGATTGGGATACTTACTTTGTTGATATCACATCTTATGCCCTGGATAATGTTTTTAAAGTTCGTTTCAATACAACAGGCGAAAATTCCTATAACATTAATCATTGGGTGATAGATAACTTCATGGTTTATTCTTTTTCCTGTCCTCAACCTGTTGATTTAGTGGCAGAACATATTACCTCAGAGAGTGTCGATATTACCTGGGAGCCCGTTGGTGACGAGATGGAATGGGAGATGGTTTACGGAACCCCTGGTTTTGATCCCGACGTGGATGGGACACTTGTTACAGGAATTACCACTTCTGCCTATACCTTGGAAGAGTTGTCTGTTTTTACCTCTTACCAGGTTTATGTGCGGGCTGATTGTGGTGAAGGTGATTTAAGTTTGTGGACAGGCCCGCTGGAGTTTTCCACACTGGCCACATGTCCCGCTCCTGGTGACGTAGTTGTTAGCCAGGTGAACTCAGGTTCTGCGATGGTGAGCTGGGAGCCTGTTGGCCAGGAAACCATCTGGCAACTTGTTTGGGGACCCGTGGGTTTTAATCCTGAAACCGATGGTACATGGGTTGATGACCTGCATGTGACGGAGTATGAGTTAACAAACCTGGAGGGAGTAACCTCCTATGATGTGTATGTGCGAGCATACTGCCAGGAAGATGACCTAAGTCTTTGGGTAGGGCCCGTCAACTTTACCACAACCTGTGATATTTTCACATTGCCATTTGCTGAGTATTTTGACGGCTCATCGCTGGATTGCTGGTCATATCCTGATGGTCAAGGCAACTGGGGAGTGGGTTCTACATATCCTCCTCCTTCTTCTGAAAGTGGAACCCCACATGCTACATTCAATTGGAGCCCCAGCATCACCGGCTATTCTTACTCTTTCAAAAGTCCCTTAATCGAGTCTGTTAATTCACAAGAACCGGTTTACCTGGACTTTGTTTTGTTCCTTAATAACTATAACAATAACTCGCTTGAGGAGATCTCTGTGGAGTATAAGTTGTTTGATCAAACAGAGTGGACGCTGCTTGAAAGCTACAACAACGAGGGAGTTGGTAGTGGCAGCCAGGAATTTGTTACAGAAGAACTTTTATTGGCAGGGGCAGCCGGGAATATGTTCCAGGTTCGTTTCAGAGCTCATGGTGAAAATTCGTTCACCATCAATGGCTGGAGCCTTGATGATGTTGAGATTTACCAGGAATTTACCCAGTGTTATGAACCCATTAACCTGGTGGTTGATAATATTACCACAGAAAGTGCTGTACTTAACTGGGATAGCCAGGGTTCAGAAACCTTATGGCATATTTTATGGGGTCAACAGGGCTTTGATGTGGACAGTGAGGGAGTACTCATTGATGATGTAACGGCCATGCCTCATGTGCTTGAAGGTCTGATACATAGTACAGACTATGAGTTTTATATTAAAGCTATTTGTGATGACCAGCAGGAAAGTAACTGGGCCGGACCAGCAGGGTTTACGACCCAGACCAAAACCTACCTGCTTACTGTGTCTTCAGGTGATAACGGTACCATAGAACCCGAGGGCGAAATTGAAGTAGAGCATGGAAACAGCAAAAGCTTTACCATAATACCTGATGAGGGATACCACATCAGTGAGGTTACCCTGGATAGTGAAAGTATAATGGATGAAGTGGAGCTAACAGAAACAGACGAAAGTGCGGAAGGGCTGCTGGAACTTAACGACATTTCCTCGAATCATTCCCTGCATGTAGCATTTGCTGTCAATACTTACACTGTGAATGTAACCATAGACCCTGAAGAGGGAGGCTCTGTTACAGGTGCCGGCACTTATGATCATGGCAGTCAGGTTACACTTAATGCTGAGCCCGCTGATAACTTTGCTTTTCTGGCATGGATGGAATATGAACAGCAGGTGTCGGATGATGCACAGCTAAGTTTTGAGGTAGAAAACGACCGAACCTTTGTGGCCGTTTTCCAGGATGTTACTGCTGTTAGTGACCTGTCTGACCAAATTCATGATTTGACTATTTACCCAAATCCTGCCAGTGATAAACTGTGGGTTGAAATTACAAATACCAGTTCTGGTGAGCTTGTTATTGGCCTTTACAATGTGCAGGGACAAACGGTAACAGAGAAGTCTTTTGATAACCAAAAAAATATTTCTACTTCTTTTGAACTTGATGGACTGCAACCAGGTGTTTATATGGTAAGTATTAATCAGGGTGAAGTTGTCAGGAAAGTGATTATAAAATAATTACCTTTTCACATTCACCTAAATTGGTTTAAAAATAAAGGCTTCGTAACCACGAGGCCTTTATTTTTTTGGGCAGGGATTTCCAGGGGCGACTGCGCAAACAACTTCATCCCATTTTTGTTAACCGTTTTGATGATTCCATTGAAAAATATAAATATCTACACGTTATGTATTGTATTGCACATGATTATACCGATCCGGCCTTTAACCTGGCGGCTGAGGAATATGTACTGAAAAACTTCAAAGAAAACGCTTTCATGCTCTGGCGTAATGAAAACGCAATTATCGTGGGTCAACACCAGAACACCCTGGCCGAAATTAATGTGGACCATGTGAAAGAGAAGGATATTAGCGTAATACGCAGACTTTCGGGAGGAGGAGCTGTATTTCATGACTTGGGTAACCTTAATTTTACCTTTATCATGAATGCCGAAAAAGGGAAAGACAAAGTGGCCGATTTTAAAAGTTATACCATGCCTATCCTTGAAGTATTACAAAAACTTGGCGTAAATGCTCGCTTTGAAGGCCGCAACGATCTGGTTATTGACGGGAAGAAATTTTCGGGAAATGCGGAGCATATTTACAAAAACAGGATTCTGCGTCATGGAACTCTTTTATTCTCTTCGGTTATGAACGACCTGCATTTGGCTTTGAAGGTCAATCCACTGAAATACCAGGGCAAAGCAGTGAAAAGTGTGAGAAGCCGGGTAACTAACATCAGTGACCATCTGCCTGAAAAAATGGATGTATTGCAGTTCAGGGATTTTATCATGAATCACATTATGGAAAACTTTGCAGGAAGTCACATATACGAGTTTTCTGAAGAAGACCTTGAAAATATCAGGGAACTGGTGGATGAAAAATATGGTACCTGGGATTGGAACTTTGGACACTCACCCAACTATAACCTGCAAAAAGCTTTTAAAAGCAATGGAGGTTTTGTGGAAGTTCATATGGATGTGCATAAAGGAAAAGTAAAGGAGGTGAAAATTTTCGGGGACTTTTTCAATAAACACGATATTGGCACTGTGGAAAATCTGCTAAAGGATACCCCCCACAACGAAAAGGCCATCAGGGAAAAGTTGATGGAAATTCCTTTCGGGGAGTATTTTCACAATATTACCATTGATGAGTTTGTAGAGGGTGTATTTTAACCCTCTACAGTTTTATCATCGGTGTACTGTAATTATTTTTTGGATCTTTTGCGTTCATGTTCGTCAAGGATAATCTTACGCATGCGCATTTTTGCCGGTGTAAATTCTACATATTCATCTTCAGCAATATATTCCAGAGCTTCTTCCATTGAAAATTTTATGGGTGGGGCTAAAAGGATTTTATCATCTGCTCCGGCTGCTCTAACATTGCTTAGTTTTTTTGTTTTGGTAAGGTTCACAATCAGGTCTTCCTGCTTGCTGTTTTCACCAATTACTTGTCCCGCGTAAATATCTTCACCCGGGTTCACAAAAAACTTCCCCCTGTCTTGTAGCTTATCTATGGAATAAGCTATAGCTGTGCCGGTTTCCAGGGCTATCAGAGCTCCATTGCGTTTGCGTACGAAGTCTCCTTTGTAGGGAACAAAACCTTTGAGCCGGTGCGACATTACAGCTTCACCTTCGGTGGATGTGAGCATATTGCTTCTTAAACCAATCAGGCCGCGCGAGGGAACTTCAAACTCGAGGTGAGTGCGATCTCCTTTGTTTTCCATGTTGGTAAGTTCACCCTTGCGTTGGGATACCATCTCAATGACTTTTCCTGAAAAATTTTCAGGCACATGCACTGTCAGGTATTCCATGGGTTCATGCTGTTGTCCGTCAATTTCTTTCAGGATAACGCGTGGTTGGCCTACTTGTAGCTCGTAACCTTCGCGTCGCATGGTTTCTATCAGGATGGACAGGTGCAATACCCCTCGGCCATACACAAGCCATGAGTCAGCCGAGTCGGTTGGTTCTACGCGCATGGCCAGGTTTTTTTCTGTTTCCAGGTAAAGCCTGTCGCGTAGATGGCGTGATGTTACAAATTTACCATCCTGGCCAAAAAAGGGTGAGTTGTTAATGGTAAAAAGCATACTCATGGTAGGCTCATCAATGGCAATTGGCTTCATCCCTTCGGGGGTTTCAAAATCAGCAATGGTGTCACCAAGTTCAAAATTTTCAACCCCCAGTACAGCACAAATCTCACCAGCCTGTATTTCTGTTTTTACCTTTTCTTTTCCCAACCCTTCAAAAACGTAAAGCTCTTTGATTCTTGATTTTTTGATAGTACTGTCGCGCTTTACCAACGAAATCTGCTGATTGGGTGAAAGGGTACCCCGGCTTAACCGGCCTACTGCAATACGCCCCAGGTATGAACTGTAATCCAGTGAGGTGATTTGCAGCTGTGTACTACCTTCCAGGACAGGGGCAGCAGGTATATGCTCAATTATGGTATCCAGCAGGTAAGAAACGTCTTCTGTTGGGGTGGCCCAGTCGGGGCCCATCCAGCCACCTTTGGCCGAGCCATATACCGTGGGAAAGTCCAGCTGATCTTCTGTAGCATTAAGAGAAAACATCAAATCAAAAACCTTTTCCTGGGTAAGCTCAGGATCACAGTTGGGTTTATCAACCTTGTTGATTACTACGATGGGTTTCTTTTTCAATAATATGGCTTTTTCAAGCACAAAGCGAGTCTGGGGCATAGGTCCTTCAAAAGCATCCACAATCAGGAGTACTCCATCGGCCATGTTGAGAACTCGTTCCACCTCACCCCCAAAATCGGAGTGACCCGGTGTGTCAATGATATTGATTTTTACATCGTTATAACGTACCGAGCAGTTTTTGGACAGAATCGTGATGCCTCGTTCGCGCTCCAAATCATTACTGTCAAGAATGAGCTCACCGGTTTCCTGGTTTTCCCTGAATAGTTTTACCTGGTGTAGGATGCGATCAACAAGAGTTGTCTTGCCATGGTCTACATGGGCGATAATAGCGATATTGCGGATGTTTTGCATGTTTTCCAATTGTGTAAAAAATAAGGGTGCAAAAGTACTGCTTTTTCATGGATAATTATTATTTTTATTTGTTGTAAAATATTTAATGCCAGGAGGATTTCCTTTTTGGCAATGGGCCCTTATTCCGGGGTAGTTACATGATAGAATCAAATGGTAGCGATGAAAGGACATTATTTATCTGCCATGTTCACTGTAAACCCAGGCCCGTTGGTATAAACTGGTGTTCGTGTAAAACCTATTGTTATTATTTGTACCTTTGCATTCTTGTTTGGTTGTATGTTTGATTGTTTCTCGTTTCAGAGTTACAATAATCAAGGAAAACCAGCCTTAAATTCTCTGAATATTTTTTAAATAGCCACAGAGCAATAACCAGACAATATTCAAAAGATTCCTTTCCCAGACCGGAGTTCAGGTTCCTTTCAAAATAAATACCGGTCATTTACTTTTTACCTAATACCATAATGACATTTAAAGACTTAAATTTAATTGAGCCTATCCTCAGGGCTTTAAAAACAGAAGGCTATTCAAATCCCACACCCATTCAGGCCAAGGCCATCCCACTAATACTTCAAAAAAAAGATATTTTAGGCAGTGCCCAGACCGGAACCGGTAAAACCGCGGCTTTTGCCATTCCTATCATTCAACATATGAGTGAAGAAAAAAATAATCATCGGGTTAAACGAGGTGTCAGAAGTCTGATTCTTACTCCCACCCGTGAGCTGGCCATACAGATTGAAGAAAGCTTTGCCACTTATGGCAGACATACAAATCTTAAATACAAAGTGATTTATGGTGGCGTAAGTCAGCACGGACAGGTCGATGCCCTGCGTTCAGGTATTGATGTGCTGGTTGCCACACCAGGCCGATTGCTTGACCTGATGAACCAGGGCCATGTTAAGCTCGATCATATTGAATATTTTGTATTGGATGAAGCAGACCGTATGCTTGATATGGGCTTTGTGCAGGATGTGAAAAGAGTTATTGCCCGTCTGCCACGCAATAAGCAATCGCTGTTCTTTTCAGCCACAATGCCCGATGCCATTGTAAAACTGGCGGATTCAATCCTTGTTAATCCGTCAAGGATTGATATTACTCCTGCTTCGGCCACTGTTGACGCCATAGACCAGGTCGTTTATTTTGTTGATAAGAAAAACAAAAGACACCTTTTGAAGGATCTTTTGAAGAATAGCAACATCGAAAGGGCACTGGTTTTTACCCGCACCAAGCATGGTGCCGACAGAGTTGCCCGCGATCTTACAAAGAAGGGGATTAAATCCCAGGCTATCCATGGTAATAAATCGCAAAATGCCCGTCAGGCTGCTCTTACAGCTTTTAAAGCTCACCAGACCCGCATACTCGTGGCAACAGATATCGCCGCCAGGGGTATTGATATTGATGACCTTACACACGTAGTAAATTTTGACTTGCCCAATATTTCAGAATCCTATGTGCACCGTATAGGACGTACAGGCAGGGCAGGAGCCAGTGGAAAAGCCATTGCTTTTTGCGATGCTGAAGAGAAAGAATATCTGAAGGATATTCAGAAACTCATTGGAAGAAAAGTACCTGTAATGGATGATCATGATTATCCTTTGATGATTCATGATGTTATTAAAACCGTACCCGGAAGTCATCGCAATTCAGGTAACAACAATAACGGAAGTACCAACGGTTCAGACCGCACAAATGGAAATTCCCGTTTTAACGGATTTTCCGGAAACAAATCAGGCACTGGCAAAAGGCGGAGACGTGCCGTTTCCGGTGTATGAACATAAGCTGATTAAAAAACAAAG
>SLQX01000047.1 GCA_007131245.1 Bacteroidales bacterium | reverse complement strand
GTGCCGATTATTTCCATTACCGCCAGTGTGCTGGGAGAAGCCCCCCGTAAATGTATTGAAGCAGGAGCCAATGATTATGTGCCTAAACCTTATAATATCAGAGATCTTAGAAAAAAAATGGAAGAATGGGTGGGCGTAAATCAAAAGTCGGTTATTAATAACATTGAAAGTATGGAAAAACCCGAAGAATATCATCAAGATAACAAGGAACATGAAAGACAGTCATTAATTGATCTTGAATACCTGAAAGAACTGAGCGAAGGGGATGATGATTTCACCATCAGTATGCTCTCCTATTTCATTGAAAATACCCCTGATGTTCTGCGGGATATGAAACAGTTTTATTCAGAAGAGAATTGGAAAAGCTTGCGCAACGTTGCTCACAAGTTTAAGCCTCAATTAACATTTATGGGGGTAAAGTCGATATTCCAAGATGTGGAAACCATTGAGCAAAATGCTGCCCATGAAAGTAATACGGAAACCATTCCTTCGCTGATAGAAAAAGTTGAAAAAGTGTGCCATAAAGCTATGGAAGAAATAAAAGCAGAGCTTGAGAAGTTGTTGGATAAAAATCAATAGTTCATAACAGGTTAAGCATCTAATTATATAAAAACAGATAATTTATTCCCTGAAGAACGCTTTTTTTTCAACAAATCGCGTTGTTTTGTTTGTTTTTTTGGTTGATTGGCATATTTTTACGTATTTTTGAACCGCTTTTGCTAAAGGATAAATGTTATGATGGTAATATTTATTGGCAAAGGTTTTGAGCCGTTCATGCGCTCCGTTGTTAAATGAAATTTAAACATAGCCCCATGTTGCTGTTTTGGGATGAGCTAAGCAAAGCTCCTTTAGGAAGTATTTACATTGCTGATAGTTCGTTAAAGAGCAGTAAACAGTTTTGAGTTTCAAAACTGATAAGCATATAATCTAAACCAGGATTTTTTGGATTTAAGAACTAAATAGTATTGACAATGAAAATATTAGTGTGTGAAGATGATTTTATGATGATAAAAGCCATTGAGCATAAGTTACAAAGGGAAGGATATGACGTGGTGATAGCCAATGATGGTCGCAATGCTTCAGAAAAAATTAAAGGTGATGACTATGACTTGATTATCACGGATTTGCTTATGCCCTTTACGGGTGGCCTCGAGCTTATTAATATGATTCGTAATGAGCTGAAAAAAACCACCCCAATTATTGTATTATCCAAGGTAGGTAATGAAGAAACCATCATAGAAGCATTCAAGCTTGGAGCCGATGACTACCTGACCAAGCCATTCAGTCCCAACGAGTTGTCTATCCGGGTGAAGAGATTCTTGCTTAAAAAGTAGCCCCCATAGATTATATTCTTGTGTGGGTTATATATACGCAGATGAAATCATTTGGGTATCAATATTAAATTGTTACAATTAAAGGTAATTATAATACTCCTTCCGTCCTATGAAAAAACAAAACAGGTACACTATACCCTTCTCCCCGTTTATTGCCTCCGGTTTGTTGGTATTGTTGTTTTTACTTTCGCCAGGTTTGTTGGCAGCGGATCAACCTGTGATAGATGATCCTGATGGAATGTTTTTCAGAGCCCGGGAGCTTGCTTTCGACGAGCAATATGAGGAAGCCCTGGAGCTATGCAACCAAATTCTTGATGAGTATCCGGAGTATACCGATGTTAGAATCCTTAAAGCACGTATATTAGGCTGGCAGGCTGAATTTGTGGAAGCCAATAATATTCTCAGAGAGGTTTTGCAAGCAGAACCTTCCAATGAGGAAGCATTATTTGCTCTCATAGATATTCAAATGTGGTACGGTGACTACGAGGAGGCCATTAAGTTTTTGGATATTGCTTTGGCTGACCGCCCCAACGACCCCCACTTGCTTTACCGTAAAGCCTTTGCCCTGAAAGAGACAGGAGACGAACTGGCAGCTGTGGTTTTGCTTAACCAAATACTTGATATTGAGCCCACTTACACCGACGCCAAAGATTTGCTTGATAGTATTGAATCTGGCAGGCTCCTGAATCATGTGGGCGTTGGTTACCGGGGTCATTATTTTTTAGAAAGCAATGATGAAGATATAGAACCCTGGCACCTTTTTTATGCTGAAATGGGAAGAAGAACCCGAACACTGGGGCCTGTTATTGCCAGGGTTAACCATGCAAGGCGTCATGATATGAGCAGCTTTCAGTTTGAAATTGATGCCTACCCTACTGTGAGAGAAGGGACATACTTTTACCTAAATGCCGGTTATTCCCATGACAGGGACTTGTTTCCCATCACCCGTTTTGGTTTTGAGCTTTTCCAGGCTTTACCGGCATCCTGGGAGGTATCAGGTGGGTTCAGGATAATGAACTTTGATGGTTTTGAGTCCAACCAGATCACCAAGGACCTTTTGGTGATTACCGGATCATTAAGTAAATATTACAAAGCCTATTATTTCTCATTCAGACCCTATTTTACCTTTTCCTCAGATGCCAGTGATGCACACTCTCAGTCTTATTTCCTAACTATGCGCAGATACTTTACTTCAACGGATCATCATTTGTCACTGATTGTTGGGCGGGGGTTTTCCGCTGATTTTGACAATATCGTTGGAGGAGAGATTTATGATTTAAGTGGTACCCTGATAGAGGGGCTTCTTCAATACCAGCAAAAACTCTCTACCCGGTTCCTGATAAAAGCTGGTGTAGGCTACAAGCTTTATGATGAGGATGCTGACACTCCTGCGCCCTGGGGAAGCCCGCTGTTTGTTGAAGGAGGATTAATGTATCGTTTTTAAAGGCAATTTTT
>SLQX01000043.1 GCA_007131245.1 Bacteroidales bacterium | reverse complement strand
TGAATCGAAGGCTAAAGAGTTCCTTGAACGAGTCATTGCGCTGTAGAGGAAGGGCTAACAAGGTGCTGCACCGGACGGCAATTCCGCTGCGCTCCATTGCCGCCGGTGAGCTTGGACGTTAAGCGCTCAGAGCCCTGATATCCCACGATTCCTGAGTGACGCTTGCTTTTTGCTTTCCGGCAGCTACAATGGGCACACAATTGTGTTACCAATGTGTACCCAATGCCAAAATCAGCCAACTACCGGATCAGGGTCGAACCTGATCTACATCAAGAGTTCTTGGATGCCTGCAAGTCAGAAGATAGGCCGGCAGCGCAGGTAATCAGAGAGTTTATGAGAGGTTATGTCAGCCAGCACAGAGCCGCGCTACAGGCGGATCTTTTCGTTGCAGAGCAGCCTCAAGACTATAAGCGCGAAGGGAAGAAATATGAGTAGGCCAAACAAGAAAACTGCTGCCCGTCAACGCCCCACCATGATTGATCTATTTGCTGGCGCCGGGGGACTTTCGGAAGGATTGCAGGAGTCCGGATTTCAGTCACTATATGCCAATGAAATCCAGGCTAGATATGCTGAAACCTTTGCGGTCAACCATCCGGATACATTTGTCGATCAACGGGACATACGAAAGGTCGATGCCAAAAAGGTTAGGAATAAGCTTGGACTTAAAAAAGGAGAGCTTGAACTCCTAGCAGGTGGGCCACCATGCCAAGGCTTCTCCATTAACGCACCAGTACGTTCAAAGAAAGATGAACGGAATCATCTTTTCAAAGAGTTTCTGCGCTTTGTAGACGAGTTCTATCCCAGTGCTGTTCTCATTGAGAATGTTCCGGGGCTAGTATCCTTTGAGGGCGGAAGCACCTTAGATGCAATTCTTACTGCCCTCCAGAAACATGGATATGCTGCTGATGTGAGAATACTTTATGCCCCGCATTACGGAGTACCTCAAACACGATGGAGGACTATCATTACCGGATTGAGGGATGGCGGCAATATTCAAGAAGTATTTCCTGATCCTATTTGTCATGCTCCACTGAGGGTAAATTTCACTTCAAGATTTGCAGGTCGAAACATTGTCTCGTTACCACAAGCTGCTGAGCTGCCTTCGTTTACATCTGTAAAAGATGCTATTGATGATCTGCCTAAGCTAGTAAATGGCGAAATGGGTCGAGATTTAAAGCCTTATCGTGTCGCACCACAGAATGAGTTTCAGCGGATTATGCGTGCGGGTTCGGATGGTGTCGTCAACCATCAAGCAGCTCGTTTGAGTAAAATCAACTTGGAGCGCTTAGTGCATATTCCGCCGGGCGGTAACTGGACAGACATTCCATTTGAATTGTTGCCAAAGGGCATGCAGAGAGCCCGCCGCTCAGATCATACAAAACGTTATGGGAGAGTTGATCCAAAGGGCCTTGCTTCAACAATCCTTACTAAATGTGACCCTCATTGGGGTGCTTATTTTCATTACAATCAAGATCGGGCTTTTACGGTTCGCGAAGCTGCGCGAATTCAAACATTCCCAGATACTTTCTGGTTCGCAGGCTCACGTGTGGAGCAGTATGAACAGGCAGGAAATGCAGTGCCTCCATTGCTGGCGGCAGCAATAGGTAGAAGCATTTTAAAAATACTTGGCCATGAAGCCAAAGAACTGATGAGAGCAATCTGATGGCAGGTACTATATGGGAATTTTTTGGTTACAGAACCGATGACTCATCAATAGAAGCGAAAGCCGCAGCTGCAAAAAAAGAATGTCCGATAATTGGCGAAGCATGCGAAAAAAGTTTCAGCGATGGCGTTACTTCGGGTGTTTGTGCTCTAAAACCAATGACTTCCGAACCCGTTATCTGCTGCCCAATACGGATGTATGCAGACGAGTATAGGATACTGAAAGATGTTTCAATTAAAGCGTTTGGTGAGGGGCTCAAGCTTGTACCTGGTCGTGAGGCGCTAGGCTTTGCCACCACCGAGGGCGAGTCATGCATTGCTGCTTTTGGTAAGCGTTGGGGTGGAGAGCTACGCTTGCCTCAAAAATCTGGCCGAGGTGGTTACTTTGTAGACTGGGTGCTGGCAAAACTTGACGCGGCTGGCGAGCTGGAAGAGTTTGTTGCTGTTGAGGTCCAAACAATCGATACCACGGGGAGTTACCGAAACGGTTACGAAGCGTTGATGCATGATCACAGCATAATCAAGACTACGGCGGGACTGAATTGGGAAAATGTATCAAAACGGATACTTCCACAATTGATATATAAGGGCCAAGTACTCCAACGAGAAAGTCTTTGCAAGAAGGGGTTGTTTTTTGTGTGTCCACACCCTGTATATCAAAGAATAATGAATAGGCTGGGCGGTCAAGATGGCCTGATCCGCTATTCTCTCCAACCTGCGTCAATTAGCTTTCTTGTTTATGATCATGACTGTGACGCGCCAAAAAGAGATGGCCAGCTTGTTCCGCTAAAGCAAACGGTTTCGCACTCGACGACCGTATACAAGCTGCAAGAGGCGTTTAATAACGTAACTCTGCCAGAAGAGAATGTTTATAAGGCCGCAATCCTTAAAGCGCTGGGGAAGCAGTGACAAGATTTCACTCCCCCGCGCGCTGTAGTCGGGCTGGGTGCAAATATCTGGCAGCGCATAACAAAGTGCTGCTGTCGGACAATTTTTCCGCTGCGCTCCAAAATTGCCGCAGAGCACGGCGTTATGTGCCAGTTGGGCGCTGCTGAGTGCTGGATGGGTGGCGATTGGGGAACTTACAGGGGCTAAATAATGCTAGAAAGAATACACCGAGTTAAGGGA
>SLQX01000033.1 GCA_007131245.1 Bacteroidales bacterium | reverse complement strand
CAGAACCGAAATAAAAAGACAGTATTTCTCTTCCGATAGCAAAAAGAAATGAGGTAATTAAGGCCCCAATCCAAACACTTTTCCAGCCAATTTTAACATCAGGAAGATATTTGAAAATCAATGCAAACAAAATGGCAATTACTCCAAATGAAAGAACAAGATCGGATAGAATGATAAAAGAATAAGCAATATCAGGTATCCAGAGGGCAATGTACTCTTTTAAGGCCGAAAGCAATGCAGACAGCACAAAACTTACCAGAAGCAAAAATCCAATCACCAGCACAAATCCGAAGCTTTTGGTACGATCGATCAAATAGCGTAAAAATCCGCTTTTGGGGTCAGATTTTACTTCCCATATTCTGTTTAGGGATATCTGAAGGTGATAAAAAACACCGGTAGCACCAAACAAAAGAGCTCCTATCCCAATAGTTGCAGCAATCCATGATGTATCATCTTCACTTGCATTTCTAAAAATGGATTCTACCGCATCGGCTGTAGACTGACCCATGCTTGAGCGAATCTCTTCATATACCTTCCCTTCAATAATATCAGCCCCCCAGAAATAACCCAACATGCTAATGATGATCACAAGCAAACCCGGCAAGGATAATATGGCGTAGTAAGCAACGATTGCGCTTAAACGCCACGGATCATCCTTGTTCCAGGATATAGCTGTATCTTTGATAAGCTTTGGTAAATGCTTAAATCTGAAACGCTGCGAAATGATCTTATCCTGGTCTGACATGATGTTCCGCTTTGAAATGGCTGCTAAATGGTTATGCTGCTAATATTGTCCAGAACCCCAAAAGCCTTGAGAAGCCAGATAATGACTACAATTACAACAACCACATTCAGGATGCTTTTAATTTTGTGATCCATAGGAATGAAGGTATTGACAAGCCATAACAAAATACCTGCAACGATTAATACAATAAAAACAGTTAATAATGGCATAAAATGAGTATTAAAGTTAAATTTTAAAGGTAAGCCAAACCGACACTGAAATTGTTACGAAAACCTTTGTAAATATTACATAAATCACAGGTGCGGATCGAAAATTCAGTTTCTCATCTTTGCCAGCTGGCCTGTGGATTCCAGTACATTCCACCACAACTCACCCCCCACATCAATCTTCTTGGTTTCTGATACTGCTATGGGGATAGGGATCAGGGTGAAATGGTCATTCCAGTGCCCCACTACAAAATCTGTTTTACCTGCCATTGCGGCATGCACTGCATTCCGGGCAAGAAGTCCACAAAATTTACTATCGTTGGCATTTGCAGGGGCACTACGTATGATGTAGCTTGGGTCAATGTATTTAAGCGTATAGGGTAAGTTTGTCTTATGGAATTCTTGGGAAATTTTTTGCTTTAAAAACAGCCCGATGTCTTTGTTTAAAAGGTTTCCGGATGCGTCTTTTTCTGCGTTTTTGTTATCAAACAGATTTTGTCCGGCCCCTTCAGCGATCACGACCAGGGCGTGATGACGATTCTCCAATCGTGTGCGCAATGCCTTTAAAAAACCTTTTGAACCCTGGAGTTCGAAAGGGTCTTCGGGTATAAGAACAAAATTTACTTCTTGCATGGCAAGGGCGGAATTAGCTGCAATAAAGCCGGAGTTGCGCCCCATAAGCTTAACCAGGGCTATCCCGTTCCAGGCTCCTATGGCCTCATTATGAGCCGACCGGATAATGTCGCCAGCAATGGCAAAAGCTGTTTCGAAACCGAATGATTTGTCAATAAAACTAATATCATTGTCAATGGTTTTGGGAATTCCGGCCACAGCAATCAGAAGATTTCGTTTTACAATTTCCCGGTGTATGGCATGTGCTCCTCTTAGAGTACCATCTCCGCCAATACAAAAAAGTATATTAATGTCTAATTCACATAGTCGGTCTACAATTTGCTTAATATCCTGTTTCCCGCGGGAGCTTCCGAGCAAAGTTCCGCCAAACAGGTGAATCTTATCAATACTTTTGGGGGTAAGCTCAACCACAGGATGATTGTATTTTTTGAAAAAACCTTCAAACCCATATTGGATGCCAATAATATGGTTTACTCTGTACCGGTAAAATAATTGATTTACCAGACTTTGAATTACATCGTTTACTCCCGGACACAATCCGCCGCAGGTGACAATGGCTACCCTGGTGTTGTCGGGCTTGAAAAACAAATGCTTGTGTGGTCCGGCTTTTTCAAAGGAAATGGGTATTTCATCTTTTTCTTTGCATTGCAAATAATGTTTTAGTGATGCTTCCATGATAACCCTGTCTTCGCTTTCAACAAAAGCAAAGGAGTCATCATTGAATAAAGAGGAAGGTTTTAAGGTAGACTTCAGGGTGGGTTTGCCCAGTGTTTTAACAATAAAATCTTCATGGTTCATGTTGCTAATAATCAAGGGTATTGAAAAATAAATAGAGTCCGAAATCTTGTAAGTAAATCACCTGCTAAAATCTTCCTTGAATTCATTGTGGGCTGAAAACCTGGTTCACGTGATAACAAGACAAAGCTAGGTTATAATGCATGCGAAATTGTTACACTTTCTTTTAGAAAGTTTACATGATTCACTTGTGTGGGATTTCGCAGGTATTATATTCAGCATGTGAAATGCTTTTGAATTTTAAATATTTCTTTAATGGGGCTGAAGCCCCTTGAGCTTTTGAACATATTTATCCGTCAGTTAAAACTGACGGCAATGGATAGGGGCAGTGGGGAATATAATGAGCAATGGATAACTAAAGCAGAATATTCATTGTTTCCAGCTTAAGTCAATATGCAATTGTTTAGATGTT
>SLQX01000261.1 GCA_007131245.1 Bacteroidales bacterium | reverse complement strand
TGAGTTACATCGATTTATAAACATTATGCCCCGGTCAAGTTTTGCTATCCTGATCGGGGCTTTTTCGTTTATTAACCAGGTGAAATAATGATATGTATCCAATGAAACTTGCATGAGCAATGCCCTCTCAAAAGGAAATGAACCGAACGGAGTGAGCTCACGAACACCAATTAAAACAAACGATATTGAGTAATAAGCTCATTCAAGCAAGTTCCCACGCATATGACGCATTACCATCAGTTTTAACTGACGGATAAGAAAGTCTGAAATAACAGGGGGGCTTCAGCCCCATTTTGAATCTACACACCCTGGGAATGTGGCAAATCTTATCCGTTCCGCTGAACCGAACGGAAATGCATATGGTTTCACCCATTTGGGCTATAGAATGCTCCTGAAGCCAATGGGATTAACAGGCAGTTGTTTGGGTTCATGACTCTGTGCTGTAGCTATTTTGCTCATGCTGTTTAATGGCGAACACCATGGCGTTTCTTTAACAGGCAGCAGGTCCTCTTCATTTACAACAACTTAAATTGGTCCCAATCATTTGCCACCCTGAACTTTTTTCGGAAGTCATCCAGCTGGCATTTGGGCATGGGGATGGTTTCCACTTTTTGCTCCGAAGGCATAATGTTGGAGAAGTTGTCTCCTGTTGGGCTTATGAGGGCTGAATCTCCTGAATGGTCTATACCACGGTCGTCTTTACCAATGCGGTTTACTCCAATCACATAAGCTACGTTTTCAATGGCCCTTGCCATTAGCAGAATACGCCATGCGTGGCTGCGTGGAGCAGGCCAGTTGGCTACATTGATTATACAATCATAATCGAATCCCTTTTCCTGGCTGTAATTATTTTTGCACCATACCGGGAAACGCATATCATAGCAAATGAGCAGCAGAAATTTCCACCCTTTGTATTCAACAATCATTTTCTCTTCACCCGGCGTGTAGTTTTTATCTTCACCGGCAAAAGTAAACAGATGCTTTTTGTTGTACTGGTAGTATTTACCATCGGGCTGCATCCAGATAAGACGGTTGTAATATTTTCCATTTTCCTCGGTGGCAAGGCTACCGGTTAGCACCACATTTTTTTCCTGCGCTATGCGCTTCATCCATTGAAAAGATTCTCCTTGGTGAGGCTCTGCACATGTGGAGGGCTCCATGGTAAATCCAGTATTGAACATCTCTGGCAGCACCACGATTTCGGTGGGTTCGGTAATTTGGTTGATCTTTTTTTCAAACATTTCCCGGTTGGCAGCGGGATTTTCCCAGTGAATGGGCGATTGGATTAAAGTAACTTTTATATTTGACATAATATCTCAGCAGCTTTTTCAAGTGTTTGATTATTTTTGGCAAAACAAAATCGCAGGGTTTGGTTATTTCGGTGGTTTTTGTAAAAGTGAGAGTTAGGTACCGATGCCACGCCCTTTTCCTTGATAAGCTTAACGGCAAAGTCCATCTCAGATTCATCGCTGATATTGCTGTAGTCCAGAACCTGGAAATAGGTTCCGTGTGCGGGAATAACCTTAAACTTTGAGTTTGAAATGAGTTTCAGGAAGTAGTCTCTCTTCTCCTGGTAAAACTGACCCAGGTTCGTATAGTTATTTTTATCTTGGATATATTCTGCAATGGCGTGTTGGGCAGGAGTATTTACGGCAAAAACCACAAATTGGTGCACTTTGCGAAACTCTTTCATTAAGTTTTCCGGAGCCACACAATAACCCGTTTTCCAACCTGTGGCGTGGAAAGTTTTCCCAAAAGAGCACATTACCAGGCTGCGGCTGGCAAGCTCAGGGTAGCGGCAAACGCTCTGATGCTCGTAACCGTCAAAAATGATGTGTTCATAAACCTCGTCGCTGAGTACCAAAATCCCGGTATGGCGGGTAATTTTGTCCAGCTCCTGCATATCGGAAGCTGAAAGGACGCTTCCGGTGGGGTTGTGTGGGGTGTTGATGATGATCATTTTGGTGCGGCTGGTGATGCGATTTTTCACTTCACTCCAATCGATATGGTAATCGGGCAGTTTTAGTTGTATGTTAACCGGGGTGCCTCCACAAAGCTTAATAGCAGGTACATAACTGTCATATGCCGGTTCAAAAATAATTACCTCATCATCTTCGCGGATAAAGGCTGAAATAGCGGTAAATATTGCCTGGGTGGCACCAGCAGTCACAGTAATTTCTGTTTCGGGGTTGTAACTGGCCGAGTAAAGGAATCGTGTTTTTTCTGCAATGGCATCGCGCAATGCAGGCAGACCTGGCATGGGAGCATACTGGTTAAAACCTTGTTGCATATACTTATGCACCAGGCTGATCAGTTTTTCTGATACCGGAAAATCCGGGAACCCCTGGGATAGGTTGATGGCATTATGCGCTTTGGCCATTTGCGACATGATCGCAAAAATGGATGTGCCCGTTTGAGGTAACTTGGATGCAATATTTTTTGGATAAGGATTCATAATAGTGTTTGATTTTTTGATGCTTTAAGGGTATGATTGAACTCCAAACTAATTTTATTTGTATGTTTAACAAGAAAGTTTCCTGCCTGACCTGGGTTAATTCATATAATCCCGGGTTTTTACATATGGTAAATTATTTTCCTGTAAATTTGTACCTTCATAAATTTGCAGCGACGATCCGTGAGGAAAGCACAAAATTAATAATAAAAAACAGGTAGCAAAGGGAGAAAATATTCTGGTTTGTGAGTTTCGAATGGTTTGGAGATTAGACAAATCAGCAAATATTAATTATTTATCACAACTATTACAAACGAAAAAAAGGAAAAAAGATGAAGACAGTTGACGGATTTAACTTTAAAGGCAAGAAAGCATTGATTCGGGTTGATTTTAATGTACCTTTGAACAAAAATTTTGAAATAACCGATGATACGCGCATGCGTGCTGCAGTACCAACCATAAAAAAGATTTTAAAGGATGGTGGTGCTGTGATATTGATGTCGCATCTTGGCAGACCCAAGGGTGGACCGGAGGATAAGTTTTCGATGCGCCATCTTTGTGACCACCTGAGCAAGTTGTTGGATGTTGATGTAAAGTTTGCTGATGACTGCATAGGTGATACAGCTGTAAATCAGGCATCTGAGCTTAAGCCCGGAGAGGTATTATTATTGGAAAATCTCCGGTTCCATAAAGAGGAGACTGCCGGTGATGAAGAGTTTTCAAAAAAACTGGCCTCTTTGGCTGATGTTTACGTAAATGATGCTTTTGGAACAGCGCATCGTGCCCATGCATCTACAACCATCGTGGCCAGGTTCGCAAAAGAAAAAATGTTTGGATACATCATGGAGCAGGAGTTGCGTAGTATTGATAAAGTACTGCATGATACCAAAAAACCTTATGCGGCCATCATTGGCGGCGCTAAAGTTTCCAGCAAAATTGATATTATCGACAACTTGCTGGATAAAGTGGATGATCTTATCATAGGTGGTGGAATGATGTTTACCTTTATAAAGGCTGCCGGTGGCAAAGTAGGCAGCAGTCTTGTGGAAAATGATTACCTGGAAACCGCCAAAAATATTATGGCCAAAGCCAAAGAACAGGGAGTGAAGCTTCATTTTCCTGAGGACGCGCTGGTAGCTGACAAGTTTGATAACGATGCCAATCGCAAAGAATCAAAAGCCGATGCCATTGAAGAAGGCTGGATGGGGCTTGATATTGGTGAGGAAAGCATTAAAGCTTTTTCAGCGGTTATTGAAAATGCCAAAACCATTTTGTGGAACGGTCCGATGGGCGTGTTTGAGATGTCTAACTTTGCTAATGGCACCAAAGCAATTGCTGAATCTCTTGTTAAAGCAACAGAAAAAGGAGCCTTTACACTGATTGGCGGAGGAGACTCTGTGGCGGCTATCAACCAGCTTCAAATGGCCGAAAAAGTGAGCTATGTTAGTACAGGAGGCGGTGCCTTGCTGGAATACATGGAGGGAAAAGTACTTCCAGGCGTTGCAGCCATCAATGAATAGTAATTGATTTCTCGGTTTTGACCAGCCCGAAAGCACAACGGATAATTTTACCGGAGCTTTCGGGCTTTTTTATAGAGCGCTGCGTGTGATGCCATCCATGACCACTTCCATTTTACCACGCATTTGAAGCTGGCTACCCTCGTAATTGTTAACAATAAATGTGAAAGCTATCAAATGACCGTTTTGGCACCAGGTGTATCCGGCATAGGATCGTACATGTCTCAAATAACCACTTTTGGCAATAAGCTTTCCGGCTGATGGTGTTCCGGCAAACATTCTTGCCAGTGAACCACTGCGATTTGCCAGGGGCAAACCTTTTGTAAAGCTTTCGAAAAGTGCTTCGTCCTGTGCGGCAAACTGAAGGATTTGCGTAAGTTGCTGCACCGTGATGGTGTTGAAAGATGAAAGTCCGCTTCCGTCGTGTATTCGCATACCCTGCATGTCTAGACCATACTTTTTCCAAAAGTTGGTTATAGCTTCAGCCCCTTTGGTGTAAGAGCCTTTATCAAGTTCTGTTTTACCAAGGGTCTTGATAAAAATTTCTGCATAGGTGTTTACACTGTTGAAGTTGGTTCTGCTGGTTAGGTGTGTCAACGCTGGTGAAAGATAACGGCTAATTGTGACCCTGGGATTTTGAAGCTGCTGCTCTGAAAAATTGCGGTGGGTGAGCATTTCTCCGCTTACTTTTACCTTGTTGTTGTGCAAAAATTCTCCAAACGCTCCGGCTGTAAACTTGCCAGGGTCAGGCATCGAACCTCTGACCTCAAAACCAGGTTCTCCCAATGGTGTCGTACCGGTTAGCCATCGTGTGCTTTGATAAGGAGAACCGTATATGTACACCTGGTCGCCTGAACCAGCCGCACCCGTGGTCACATCATTCACAAAGTCCATTTCCGGTATTTGGGGTTGGGTATCCACAACCGTTACTGGATCTCCTTCAGCCCTTCCTGGGTTAAAAAATACACTGTACTCGTTTTCGTGGATTGTGAGGGCATGTGCTCCTGCACCGTAATAGTTTCCAATGTCTTCCCACATCCACTTTGGGGGCAACATGTGGTCGTCAAAATAAGACCCATCGGCAATGATATTTCCTTCAATGGCTTTAATACCGGTGGCCCTGATATCCACCAGCCATTTTTTAAAAACCCTGTCTATGGCCAGGCTATCGTCAAGCATGGATGAACCCAGCGAAGGATCGCCGGTGCCCTTGATGTAAAGGTTGCCTTTCAGCGTATTATTTTCGATAATACCATCGTATTGCAGCAGTGTCTCAAACTGGTAATCAGCCCCAAGTAGTGAAAGTGCAGTGATGGTTGTTACTGCTTTTTGGGCAGAAGCAGGGATAAGAGCCAGCTGTGGGTTGTGGGCAATCACTTCCTCCCCGGTGTCAGTGTTTATGGCATAAAACCCCCAGGACGCACTTTTGAGCGCATCATCTTGTGAAAAATGTTCTAAACTTCCGATCAGGGGTTGCTGATTTTGAATCTGAGCTGTGGAAATGTGGTTGCCGGAAAGTAGGGTCGTGAGCAGGATTCCTGCAAAGATTATTGATCTGTATTTGAGGTAGTTGCGTTTCATGTTATCCTGATTTATTGATTAACCTTAATAACTTATCACCGGGATGTATTTAGTGTCTTTTATTCTCTTCTTGAGTAAACATCCTTTCTTGCAGTATAGTTCTCCTGCTTTTTTAATTCTAATGTATACAGAAGAGATCCCGGTTTTGACAGAATGATTGGGTGATGTACCTGGATTTGATACATTTTGATTTGGGTGCAGGGGGGCGACTGGTATTGGGTTTTCATTGCAAGTTCAGTTCTGCAAGGTAATAAAGTTTGGGAAAACTTACCTTCCAAATACAGATATCCTGATATAATCTCCGGGGTTCTTTTGTATATCTTCCAATAATACCTCCAACTGCCTGGATGTTGATTCAAGGTTGTGATAGAGCTGTTCATCATTCATCAACAGACCCATAGTGCCTTCCCCTTTGTTGATTTTTTCCAGAATTAGTCCCAATTCATGCATGTTATTCTCCGCCGAAAGCAGTGTTTGCTTGAGGTTTGCCGATGCAACACTATCTGATATATTGGAAAAGTTTTCAATGGCATTGCTGAGCAATTCATTGTTGTTTTTCAGATTTTGGCTGATGGACTCTGCGTTGGCAATGATGTTGGAGATACGGTCGGTTTCTTTATCAATGGAGGTGTCGAGCTTTTCAGTGGTAGCTTCCAGATTAGCTAGGGTTTGCTCAATGCTTTCAAAGCTGTGGGCAATATTGGTTCTGGTTTCCTCGCTGAAAATGGCCTGAAAAACAGCCATTACCGAGTCAACCTGGTTGAAAAGCGCTTCGGTACGCTCTTTTACAGGCGCAACAAACTGACTAACTTCATCCTGTAATGAAGGCTGAGATCTTGCTGACAGTGTATCGCCATCACTGATGTATTGTTGCGAATCTCCCATCTGAATAATTATTTCACGTGTACCGGTTAGGCTGCTTGCAGTGAGCACTGAAATACTATTTTGGGGGATTTCTATCCGGCTGTCAATGATGTTTTCTACCAAAATACGTCCGCTACCATCAGGCATGAAACGGATACGATTTACCTGGCCAATGATTACACCATTGAGTGAAACAGGGTTGGATTCAATCAATCCCGATACATCTTCGTAGACGGCATAAAATGAGACTTGCCGGGTAAAAATGTCTCTTCCTTTCAGGAAATTCAGTCCCCATATAAATAGAAATACTGTTGCCACAGTGAGCAACCCTATTTTGACTTCTCGATTAACTTTCACAATACTAAAATTTTTTATCAGGGATTGCTTGCCCTTTGGTTAATGATGCGCATGGCTTTAGCGGGTGCAATACGTTCGTTGTTTTTGAATGCCACCACAAAAGCATCGGTAAAGCCTTTTTCATGCATGCCCTGTTGAATGACAGAAGCTTCTTCAAGCGTTTGTGCTTTTCCCACGGTGTATTTGTAAAGCCCCTCATGGAAATAATAGCTTATCCCCTCCAGGCCTTTAAATTCAGGTGCATCAATGGAGCGTTTCTGTGAAGTGGTTGCAAACTGTACCCTGAAACATATTTCATTTTCAGATGTTGGTTGCTCAAACCCGCCTTCATCTTTTGTTATTTCCGTGGGTTGTTGGGTTGTTGGGTTTTGAGAAGAATCTTCCTGGCTAGCGGTGTTGTAGTTGTTTACTACTGCCAACTGTCGCTCGGCCATGGCGTCCTGTTGGTTTTTATAATCACGAAAAGCTCTAAAAATGGCCGAGGCAATATATGCCTGGCCTGATTCTGTCATTAGGTATTTTTCTTCTGCAGGGTTGCTTAAAAATCCGGCTTCCACAAGAATTCCGGGCATGGTAATATTGTATAATACCAGGAAACCGGCTTGTTTTACACCCCGATCGTTTCTGCCAGCCCTATCTCTGAATTGGTCCTGGACCAGCGAAGCCATTGAGAGGCTTTGATTGAGGTAGGCATTTTGAAACATGCTGAAAATGATATTGGCTTCGGGAGAATTCGGGTCATATCCATCATAGGTTTCAAGATAGTCATCTTCGTACAAGATGGAAGCATTCTCCTTTTTTGCAACCTCCAGATTTTCCTTGCTTCTGTGTAAACCCATCACGAATGTTTCGGCACCATAGGCTCGGCTTGATGGACTTGCATTGCAGTGCATGGAAATAAAAAGGTCTGCCTTGTTTTCATTAGCAATTTGCGCTCTGCGGTGTAACTCCACAAATTCATCAGTGGTTCGTGTGTAAATCACTTCCACATCATCAAGGTACTCCTCAATGTATTGACCCAACTTTAGTGAAATTTCCAGCACAATATCTTTTTCCTTAACTTTCCGGCCGACAGCCCCTGGATCACGTCCCCCGTGGCCGGGGTCAATGACCACTGTGCGCACAAAACCATGCTTGTCCGCATTAAGAGTCAGCGGGCAAACCAGCAACAAGGATAAAATACCAAAAATTATAATCTGTCGTTTCACTTATAAATTGCTTGTTTTTTTATAGTTTTGCGCTTGCTTTAGACTACATCATAACTACGTTCCATCCATGCACATATTGTGCAAAAATAACATTAAAAAGAATTGCGTACAAACTTAGTATTTAAGTTTTTTACTATTGTGCTTCTCCTTTCGGGTATTGTGTTTACCAGCAATGCCAAAATGGAAGTTGTACCGGGCATGTCTGACCAGGGTTTTGCTGCTATTCTTCCTGTTGATACCCTTGTACCCGGGGTTGAAGAACCCTTGGATCCTGTTGCAGAAACACCCAATGATACTATTCTTGAAACACCTGCTGAAGAAAGTGATACCCTTGAACCCGAAAGACAAACCGGCTCGGCTGTTATTTTGGATGCAAGGGTAGATTATGCAGCCAAAGACTCTATTATTTTTGATATTCGCAATCAAATGGTACATCTTTATGGTGATGCAGATTTGCAATATGGAGATATATACCTTAAGGCGGCTTATGTGAACATCGACTTTTCCAAAAAAGAATTGTTTGCTGTTGGAATGCCAGACTCCATAGGTGAAATTACCGGAAGCCCGGTATTTGAGGAAGGAGGCCAGAGCTTTGAGTCCAAAGAGTTGCGCTATAATTTTGAGACCAAAAAGGGCTTTACCCGTCAGGTAATTACAGAAGAGGCAGATGGATATATGCATGGTGATGTGGTAAAAATGATGGATGACCAGGTGATTCATGTCAGCTCGGGAAAATATACTACTTGTGATAACCCCGACCCGCATTTTCATATATCATTTCGCCGGGCCAAAGTTATTCCCCAGGACAAGATTGTTTCAAGTCTTGCTTACTTGACCATTGCAGGGGTACGCACACCATTGTTTGTTCCTTTTGGATTTTTCCCCAATACCCAGGAACAATCCTCAGGGATTTTGATTCCATCCTATGGTGAAACAAACAATAGGGGGTTTTACCTTGAAAATGGGGGCTTTTACTGGGGAATCAGCGATTACATTGATTTGTCTTTGCGCGGTGATATTTATTCCAGGGGCAGCTGGGCTGCGCGGCTGGGATCCAACTACCGGAAACGATACAAATACAGTGGAAGTTTGAATGTGAATTATGCCATAAACATCCTGGGCGAAAGAAATTTGCCGGGTTATGAAAGAAATCGTGACTTCAGGGTGGTGTGGAATCACAGCCAGGACCCCAAGGCTCATCCGAACAGTGTTTTCCGGGCAAATGTAAATGCAGGGAGTAGTCAGTATAACCGTTTTAACCCTACTACCAGTCAGGATTACCTTTCTAACACTTTTTCTTCCAATATTAGTTATTCGGCAAACTGGGCCGGAAGATATAATTTATCGGTAAACGCACGTCATAGTCAGAATACGCTTACCGAATCCGTTGATTTAAGTTTGCCGGAAGTAGCTTTCAGTGTGGCACGGTTTCACCCATTCAGACGAAAAAACCCCGAAGGAAGGCTTAGGTGGTATGAAGAGATTACTATGAACTATAATATGAATGCCAGCAACCAGATCACAACTACCGAAGAGGAGATGTTTACCAGCGATATGTTTTCCAACATGAAAACTGGTGTGCAGCACTCCATCCCCCTAAGCCACAGTTTCAGGGTTTTAAATCATTTCAACCTAAGTAACAGCCTTAATTATACCGAACGATGGTATTTCGAAAAGTTTGAACAAAGGTGGGAAAGTACACCAGAAGATGCTAATCCTGATGATTTGGGATCGGTAGCAGGGAGAGTTGTAACAGATACCATACCGGGTTTCTATGCTGTACGCGATTTTAACTATTCAACATCCCTAAATACGCGTCTTTATGGTATGATGCAATTCCGAAGAGGACCCATAACAGCATTAAGACATGTAGCTTCTCCAAGTATCGGGTTTTCGTTCAGACCTGATTTTGCGGATCCCTTTTGGGGCTACTATGATTATTACGAAGATCCTAACCGTGATGAGCCCGTTCGTTATTCACACTACCAGGGCGCGCGCTACGGTACTCCCCCAGCAGGGCGGTCGGGTGCCATCAACTTTTCGCTCTCCAACAACCTGGAAATGAAAGTAAGAAGTAACAGGGATACGGTAGATGGTGAGCGAAAAATTGCCTTGATTGATAATCTGCGTATTTCTACCAGCTATGATTTGGCACGCGATTCTCTCAATCTGAGTGATATCAGGATTAGTGGTCGTACAAGGTTGTTTGGCCAGTTTGATGTCACCTATTCAAGTTCATGGTCTCCCTATGCTGTGGATGAGGACGGCAGACCCATTGATAAGTTTTTGTGGGAAACAGACAAAAGGCTGTTGCAAATGAATAACACATCATGGAGTTTAAACTTTAACTATACCCTTAGTTCAGATATGTTTGGTGGTGAGGGAGGTGCTGGAAATGGGAATGGCCAAAGAGGCGGACAATCAGGAGGTGTTCACACGGATGGTCAAAATGCCATGCCAGGCAATGGTGAGGATGACCCTGCCTTACCGCCTCCCGGATCTATGCCCAATGGTGCCATCGATTATTCAGTTCCCTGGTCATTGAGGTTTTCCTATTCCTTTAATTATAACTCCAGGGTTACCCGTCCCGAAAGATTTACAGACCGGGATTATCTTCAAAACCTGAACTTTTCCGGTGATGTCAATCTCACTTCCAATTGGAGGATAGGTTTCAGCAGTGGTTATAATTTTGAAGAAAAGGAGATTACATACACATCTATTGATGTATACAGAGATTTGCACTGCTGGGAGTTTACAGTAAACTGGATCCCTTTTGGTTTCAGACAAAGCTATAATTTTACCATCAGGGTAAAATCTAGTGTGTTGCAGGATTTAAAACTATCCAGGCGTACGCATCATCTTGATCGGGCTTTTAATTAGGCATAAGTAAGTTTAAAGATAATTGCAATTTTTATCAATGTTTTTTTAAGAAATAATTAGTGGTTTTAAAAAAAAAATTGAATATTTGCAGTGTCTTAGAAAAAAGCATAACCGGATTGACATGCATAGAAACGTAAAACCCAAAATGATAGAG
>SLQX01000212.1 GCA_007131245.1 Bacteroidales bacterium | reverse complement strand
GCATGTGTATGCGACTATATGGTCGAGGACTAGTTACGTCGTGCTGAATTTTAATGGTTTTACCCTTGGCGGTTTTGATTATGGTGGTGTTCATATCGCCCTTTTTGTACTCTTGGGTTGCGTAGTGCGAGTCTTCGCCAAATTTTTCCTTGGCATAGGCAGTTAGGCCAAATTGGTTGCTAGATACCGAAACCAAGTATTCCATCTTATCGCCACGGTGAATATTAAGGGCGTGGGCAATGGGGCCGAGGCCGTGCATCGGATATAGTGCCCCATCCTTGGTACGGTTGTGTTCGAGCCGCCACATATTCCAATAGCCCGATTCGGTGTCAAAAATCAGTTTCTTCAAATCATGAATATACGCCCCTTCGGTATGAATCAACTCCCCCAGCAGTCCCTGCTCTACCATATGGAGGGTGGCCATTTCAAATTCACCATAATTGCAGTTCTCCAATTGCATGCAGTGCCGTCTGGTTCGTTCGGCAGTGTCCACCAGCTTCCAGCAATCTTCAATGGTAGTGGCTGCCGGCACTTCTATGGCGGCATGTTTTCCGCATTCCATGGCATAGACCGCAATGGGAACATGCAATTCATAGTGTGTAGAAATATACACCAGGTCAATGTCATCCCTTTCGCAAACTTCTCGCCAATCATGCTCACCATAATACACATCTACATTTTCACAGCCGTACTCTTGCAAAAGAGTGCGCGCCTGATCAATGCGCCCGGTAACCACATCGCTCAAAACATTGATCTCAGCACCCGGAATGTGAACAAACCGCTTGATAGTGCTTATCATGCGCATCCCCAGACCAATAAATGCAACCCGCACCTTGTCCAGGGGTTCGCATTGCAACTCAAGAGCATGCCTCTGACCGAAAGTGCGTGGTGAAGGGTCATATGGAAGAATAGGATTCAATGGATGATGCATTTGAGAAAATTTATAGGCCAATAAAAATGAATGGTCTTTTACCCGGACAACTCATGGGCTTTCATAATCAAAAAAGAGGTACATCCGGAAGGTTGAAAACGGCTGCAGGCTGTTACAATCAGGACAATGGTATGGTTTCACCGGCTCCGGGCACAACAGTAGCTAATTTGCTATTTACAACCTTTCCGGACTGAACCTCAATTACAAACAAAAAACAAACAACATGATTAAAAACCAACTAATTATTGAAAAAGGAACATTATAGTTAACAAATGGGGTACTCCCCAAAACTTTTTATTTCGTGTAATAAGTGACCGTGTTGAGCTCCTGCCAGGCTCCCCTGGTAAAGTCAGGAATCTTCACCGGCATTCCCTGGTTTTCAACGGAAACTCTTGAAAGTTCGATGACAGAAGACCACTCGGCGGCATCATACACGTCCATATCAAGAGGTAAGCCATGACGCAGACAGTAAATCAGGCGATAGTCCATAATAAAGTCCATACCACCATGTCCGCCTACTTCACGGGCTTTTTCACCCACTTCTGTAACGATGGGGTGTTCATACTCCTTCAGCAAAGAATCCAGGGCCTCATCCGGCAGCCAGTTGTGTCCGTCGGGTTCCAGGGCTATGCCTGTGCGGGGCCACTTCTGGGCAAAACCTTCAGTGCCGCTCAACATATGTATACGGCTATAAGGTCGTGGACTGGTAACATCGTGCTGAATTTTGATGGACTTCCCATTGGCTGTTTTTATAAGGGTTGTATTCATATCTCCCTTGGCGTAATCGCGTTGGGCATAATCAGAATCTTCGCCAAACTTTTCTTTGGCATAAGCTGTAAGGCCAAATTGGTCGCTGGAAACAGACACCAGGTAATCCATCTTATCACCCCTGTGAATATTCAGTGCATGGGCAATGGGTCCCAACCCATGCATAGGGTAGGTTGAGCCATCTGTTTTTTCCAGGTGACGTAAGCGCCACATATCCCAGTAGTGCCCTGGTTCACCCTCCTCGGCAAACAACATGGAGCGTAAATCGTGAATGTAAGCCCCCTCGGCATGGACAATTTCTCCGAAAAGACCCTGCTGAGCCATGTTCAGGGTGGCCATTTCAAAAAAGTCATAATTACAATTTTCAAGCATCATCATATGTCTGCGGGTTCTCTCAGCGGTATTAACAAGATCCCAGGCCTCCTCTACGGTAAGAGCAGCGGGAATTTCGGTGGCTACGTGCTTGCCGTTTTCCATAGCGTCAATGGCAATAGGGGCATGCAAATCCCAGTGTGTACAATTATAGATGAGATCAATATCGTCCCTGCGGTTAATCACCTTCCAGTCTTCCTCGCCGGTATAGCCGTCAGCCCTGGGCCTTCCCATATTCTCAAGGGTTTGCTGCGCCCGTTCAAGGCTTTCGGGTACCACATCAGCCATGGCTACAATTTTCACTTCTTCAATATAGCTCAGGCGACGTACAGCTCCCTGTCCTCTCATGCCCAATCCAATGATTGCTACACGCACCGTATCCAGGGGCTCGGTGCGCAACTCCAGCACGTGGTCCTGTCCGGCAGGGCGTGGTGGCGTTGGAAAAACCTCCACAGCGGTAAACAACTCACTTTCACCAGGCTTTTCTGTTGGGGTACATGCATGGAAACCTGTTATAACCAGCATGAAAACTATAATTCCAAAACGAAAGATCCAATTCTTTTTCATGATTCTATGTTTAAATAATGATTCAGTAAAAAACTTTTGTAAAATACTACAATTTTTAAATTTATGACCAAAGCTCGGCTGGATATACAGAATTTTTAACAAGTTGATTAATGTTATCCACTGCCAGCTGCTTGTCGGCCCGGTGGGTAATACCAAACCACCGTGCTTGACATTCCAGCACTTGCACTGCGACAAGTTTTTCTTTAATCAGCTCATCCACCACCACCGGAATATAAACCTCAGCTTTGAGATCGTTAGATTTTTCCGCCAAAAACTGCTGGAGTTTTACATCCAAAAAGGTAAAAATCCCCGGTGTGAACCCCCAGAAATTCATGGAAACTGGAGTGGTGGGAACCATAACCATTACAGGGTCTTTCTCCCGGCTTTTGATAACTCCCTCTCCATCAATTGTAATGTGGGTATGCTCTTCCACATTTTGTAAATAACCATCTTCGATGCTGCATACCCCCCGCGATACACTTCCATGTTCAGACAATGTATTTTCGAGGCGGTACCCACACATACCATAGACGTTATCGCTGGCCGGATATTTCCCTTTGAGAAAGCGGGCCATGGCATCAAAGGCCTCTCGTCCATAAAAGTCATCGGCATTGATCATGGCAAAAGGCTCGTCAATGCAATCACGAGCACACCAAACGGCATGGGCTGTACCCCATGGCTTTTGACGGTCGGGATGGCGGGTAATATGCGCAGGAATATTGTCTATTTCCTGGTAAGCAACCTCTACCTCCACCCTGTCATTCAGCTGATTGACAAACTGCTCCCTGAATTGCTGCTCAAAACTTTGTCGAATCACAAACACAATCTTATCGAAACCCGCATTTATAGCATCATAGACTGAATAATCCATAATCGTTTCGCCAGCAGGACCAATATGGTCAAGTTGCTTCAACCCTCCGTAACGACTTCCCATTCCGGCTGCCAATACTAATAGTGTGATTTTTTCTGACATATTGTTCTCTTTAAATTTTTGAGGAAAAACCCTTGCACCAGGTCTTGTCCCGGGGCACCAATTAATTACTTATAACAGGCTGATTCAAAGCATTACCAATAACCTTTTTCATTTTCTCCTGTTGTGTCTCCATACTTTCAATGAGTTTTTTCTGCACTTTAGTCCGTGCCAGGTTGTGATCTTCCCAGGCTGTTTTAAAATATACATCGCCATTGAGATAATCAGCCAGGAAACGGATCCCGATAATATAGGTCATCAACATGGGTGCCTGGTAAAAAAGCTTTTCTTCTTTAGGGGTAAGAATGGGTTTCACCTGCCCCATGTACCCATTAGTAAATGCTTCAAAGGCATCCATGTTAAAGTTTACTTTACCCAGGTCCTGCTCATCCTCTTCGGCGGTGTTGGCCGAGGTGCGCAGGGCATCGCCATAGTCATAATAAAGAATCCCCGGTCCTGTGGTATCCAGGTCGATTACAGCAGCTGCCTTTTCACCCCTGAACAACAGGTTGTTGATTTTGGTATCGTTATGCACAATCCGCAAGGGAATCTCCCCTTTGTCCACCAGGTTTTCGATTTCGCTAAGCCCGGCTTCCCTGTTTTTGTAGAAGTCCACCACCTCTTTGATGGAGCTCAGTCGCCCGGCCTTATCAGCGTCTATGGCTTCATTGAGCTGCTGCAACCGGAAAGAAAGGCGGTGAAAGTTGGTGATGGGCTCTTTAAATGATTGGGCATCAAACTTATCGCAGGCTTTGGCAAACCAACCAAACGCATTCCCTGCTTCAAAAGCCTGCCAGTCTTTCTCAACCACTTCGATGGTAAAAGAGTCCTCAATGAAGGAGGTCATGCGCCACACCCCTCCATCGCTGTCGGTATACAGCCTTTTCCCATCGGCCGTGGGTATGAGCTGGGCAATGAGAATTGGTGTTTTTTCTTTAAAAATGGCATCCTGTATTCTCAGGTGCGTATCGGCAATTCCATGGGGGTCTTTAAAAACATCCGTGTTGATGCGCTGCAGAATGAAGTTTTGTTTTCCTTGCTGCAGGGTGAGTTTATAGGTATTGTTGATGTGACCGTTGCCAAAAGGTTTGATATCTGCAACGAGGCTATATGGAAAAAATTTCTTTACAATATTTTCTAACATGAGGTATAATTTTGAAATGGATTAATAAACTCCCTTTACGAATCTCCTTAACGGATTCATCCAATGGGGATACGGTAAAAAAAACAGTCTGTAATTTTCTTTACAGGAAGCTTATACACGATTATTTTTTGATACGTATTTTATGTCCGTGAATGGCAAAATAGAGAATAAAAGCATAGCAGGGCAGCATCACCCAGTAGCCCGCCTGGTAGCTCGCAACAGCAGCCATCTCAGCCACCCCTTTGTGCCAGTCAACGATAAAGCCGAATAGAAGCGGAATAATGGCTCCCCCTACAATACCCATCACCAGTATGGATGAACCCACTTTGGTGAATTTTCCCAGGTCGGCAATGGCCAGCGGCCAGATGGCAGGCCACATCAGGGAGTTGGAGAAGCTCACAAACAGTAATCCGTAAAAGGCATACTCTATGGGAGCCAACACCAGCATCAGGGTGGATATTACACCGAGTATGGAAAAGATGATCAGGGCCCTGGTTTGTGATAAAAACCGGGGAATCGTTAATACTCCGAAAAGGTAACCTGCTACAAGGCCAATGGTAACATAACTGGCATATCTTTCCAGGTTGGGTTCGTCACCGAAAGTGGCCTTGGCAAAATCAATAATGGAAGCCATGGGCAGGGTTTCAATCCCAACGTACAGAAACAAGGCCACAGCCCCCAGGATAAGATGGGGAAACTGTAAAATACTGGTTTTTCCTTTGGCATAGGAAGACTGGGTTTCTTTACTTTCTTCCAGCACTTCTTCCCCCTGGGCCACAACCTCGGGCAACGGGGCAAAAAAGATTCCCACACCCAGGGCGACCAAAATTCCGGTAACCAAATAAAACGGGAGAATGACATCATCTATACGAACCTCCTGGAGGTCAATAAACAAGCCCAAAAACAGGGGTGCAATCCACCATGCCATTTTATTCATGATACCCATAAGGCTCATGCGCATGGCTGCACTATCCATGGGTCCCAGGATAGTTACATAAGGATTCACAGAAGCTTGCAGCAGGGTATTGCCAATACCTCCCACAAAAAGGGCAAGTAAAAACAAGGGAAAGCTGAATGCATTGGCCGAAGGCACAAACAGCAACATCCCCAGGGCCATAATCATAAAAGACAATACCATTGACTTGCGGTACCCTATGTGGGTAATAACCCAGGCAGCGGGCCTGCCAAATATAACAAAGGCAGAAAAGATAGCGGCCGTTACAAGATAGGCCTGACCCGTACTCAGGTCAAAAGCCGAACGCAAGGCAGGTGTAAGAAATCCGCTGATTCCTATCCCAAACCCTATCACAAAGAACATAACACCCACTATTATCAGGGGTATGACATAATTTTTATTGGATTCTTTTTTCATAAATATTTTTGTTTCTCCGGCATCTCTGTGAACGATCCTGTTGAAAATCGATGGCAACCATCCTTTTCAAACCGGGTAATTGTTCTATGGGAGATGGGCGTTTTATACAGTGTTAAGGTTGTAAATATACGATGGTAAAAGAAGAAAAAATAAATGAAAGCAAAAGATGTGGCCGGTTTTCAGGGCCACATCTGTTGTCTTAAAATCAGGGGTTGTTGACCAGGTTGGGCTGTGCCAGCAATTGTGGCTCAGGAATATACTCAACTACCCTTGGGTGATCAGCAGGAACCAGCATCAAGGCATTGCCCCTGTCATGGGTTCCGGGATATCTTCTGTCGAGGGTTTCACCGTTCCTGAAGATGTCGTATCTTCTGTGTGCCTCATAGGCCAATTCCAGCCGTCTTTCATCCAGCACCACATCCAGCACCGACTGCCCTTCCGGAAGAGGAATATCTGTTTCATACAAAGGAATGCCGGCACGCTGGCGAATGATATTGATATCAGCGATAGCAGCAGACTCATTGCCCAGCTTGGCATATGCTTCGGCACGGTTGAGATACATCTCGGCAAGCCTGGATATTACAGGTGACCAAAGTTGTGGTTGACCCTCCTGGTTGGAGCACTTGATGACAAAATACTGGGGATAACCGTTGCGGGTAAGCATCCTTCTTTCCAAATCCACATAAGTCTTATCTCCATTTTCGTATATGTAATACAAAGTGTCTCCATTGTTTTCTTCGGTTTCAACCTCATGAATCTGATCGTTCTTTTCGTATTCCCACACTCCCGTATCAGGATTCTGGGTAACATCATAGGATACAAACATCTTGCTGCCCTGGGCCTCATCGCTATCTCTGATATATGTGATCCACATCAGGGGATTGCCATCTGCATCTTCGCCACTGTATTGGGGCACAATAAACTCATTTCTCAGGTCTTCGGTATACTGCCCCACCAGATCCCGGTAAGGTTGGGATGCATACATTTCTCCCCAGCCAACACCATCAATGCGAGCATACATGCCACCTATGGCGTACCAGTTGTAATCGTCCTCATCTTCCAGTGAACGGCAGGCAAATATGGTTTCATCGTTGTTTTCGGGCACAAAAGTAGGATACTTGGTATAGTCGTCGCCCTGCAACAAGGAGAATTTACCCGAATCGATCACCTTATCAGCATATTCAATGGCTTTTTCGTTTTCCTCCATGTAGAGGTATACCCTTGAAAGTAATGCCCATGCAGCCTCTCTGGATGCAAAAATTCTCAGTTCATCGGCACCCCTGTTATACTCCGACATCATTTCAGCTGCATCCAGAAGGTCCTGCTCAATAAGCTCGTACACCTCAGCAACAGTAGCTCTTGGAGGAATGTTGTCACGATCGGTATCGGTTTTCAGGGGTACACCCGGGTTATTATGGGGATCCTGGGTGTAAGGACGACCCCAGATATTTACCAGGGTATGATAAAAGAAAGCACGCAGATAGTAGTTTTCACCAATAATGTGATCCATGCGCTGGGTATTGCCCCGCTCAGCATTTTCAATAATTTTGTTACAGTTGATAATTCCACGGTAAGAGTCTACCCAAAGGTCGTTGAGATGATAGTTGTTGGGCACATGCTGAAAGTTGTACATGAAGTACAGGTGGTCGGTAGTGGCACCGCTCAGTGCGATGTTGTCGCCGCCAAATTCACCATGAAAATGGTAAGGGCGCATAAAGGTGTTTTGCTTGAGAATGGCATAAGTTCCCAATGAGGCAGCTTCAAGGCCAAGTTCACTTGAAAAAACCTGCTCATCAGCCAAATCCTGGAAAGGTTCTCTTTCAATTTCACAACTCCACAATCCTGCGATCAATAGGGTTATGACGATATATTTTATATTTTTCATAGTATGGAATTTTTTATGTTTTTTAATTTCTTACAATTCAATCTGCAAACCCACCATATATCTTTGGGTAAGGGGGTACAAACCGGCTGTTTCGGGGTCCATTCCCGACCACTCGGAGAGGGTAAAGACATTGTCGGCACTTAAATATAGCCTTGCGCTACTGGTAACATTTTGCAAAATGCTTTGGGGAATATTCCAGCCAAAAGTAACATTGCGCAGACGCACGAAGCTTGCATCTTCCAAAAAGCGGGTAGAAGGTCTGTTGGCATCGCGGTTACCTCCTAAAACAGCTTTGGGGTGGGTGGCATCGTCACCAGGCTTTTCCCATCTCGACCAGTCATCATCCAGGTTCATTTGGTTGAAAGTTGGATAGTTACCGTCGCTGTCGAAAAGCTGGCGGTCGCTGTTGTACATATATACCCCTTGCACGAAGCCAATATTGGCTGATAGGCTAAAGTCTTTATAAACAAAGGTATTGATAATACCACCTGAATAGTCAGGAGAGCTGGTTTTACCGGTATATTGCAATGTGGCATCGTTGTAATTGTTGGTGAGCTCCACGGTTTGGGTTCCATCTTCATGCTCCACAATTCTTTCCCAGAGCGGGTCGCCATTTCCGGGGTCTACACCATACCAAACACGCATGTAGTAAGAGTCCATATCCCTTCCTTCTTCAATGCGGAAGTTGCCGGAGCTGATGGCCTGACCATCATAAAGGTCCAGCACTTCATTGCGATTGAAGGCAATATTGAAGTTCATACTCCATTGAAGGTCAGGTGTTTGCACAATTTCAGGCTCCAATGAAAACTCAAGTCCCCGGTTTTGTATCTTACCGATGTTATCCCAAACACCTGTAAATCCGGCAAGGGCAGGCAGGGGTACCCGGTAAAGCAAACCTGAGTTGGTACGGTCATATACCTCCAGGTTGGCAGTAACACGGTTAAACAATCTAGACTCCACAGCAAAATTGATGGTTTCGGTGGTTTCCCAGCTGATGGCGGGGTTTTCGATTTGATAGGGGCGTGCTGCAGGCAAACCGGAATACTGACCGGTAAGCTCATAATACCCCAGGTGTGGGAATCCGCTGGGTGAGTTACCCACCTGGCCAAAGCTGGCGGTAAGTTTCAATACATTCACCCAGTCAATCTCTCTCATAAAATCTTCGTAGTGCATATTCCATCCACCACTGAAAGACCAAAAGTTACCGTATTGGTTGCCGGTTCCGAAGCTTGAAGAGCCTTCCCGGTTGAAAGAGGCAGTACCCAGGTAACGGTCATCAAACGCATATTGCAAATTAATCAAGAAAGACTGGCGTGCCGTTTCATATTTGGTTCCTGTAACACTGGCGGCAGAAGAAGTGGCGTTGAGCACATTCAGTCCGGCAGTAATGCCATGTCCGGTGGCGTTGCTATTATCCATGTAGGTGTCCGCATATTCCCAGGCCACAAAGGCTTGCAGTGAGTGGGCACCAAAGTTATCATGAAAGCGGAGCATTTGATTGGTGAGCTGGTTCCTGCTAAAACTGTAGCCTGTGTTGTATGCACCATTGTTAGCCTGTCCACCTGTTGAACGGGGATCTGTATAAAACTCGCTTTGCCCAAAGACATAGCTAACATTGTTCATGGAAGAGAAAGTGAGCCAGTCGGTGATTTCCAGGTCACCACCCAGATTGAGCCTGAAATTATTGGTACGTTCGGCTCCCCAGTTATATTGCAGGTTGTAAAGGTAATTGCTTCCATCGCGACCCAACCACTGGTAATCTGTATCCATGCCCGGCTCAATGGGTGTACCATCTTCCTTGTAAGGATAGTCCCAGGGCAGGTACGTATAAGCATTGTACTGGCTGTGCTCCTGGTTATCCGTATTGGTAAGGTTACCGGAAAGATTGGCCTTGAGCGTCAGACGGTCGGTAGCCTGAACGTTGATGTTGGCAATGGCCGAATATCTTTCGTATTCATACCCTTTGAGAGCAGCCGATTCGTTGTAATAGGTACCAGAAAGATAGGTGGTTACCTTTTCGGTACCGCCATTGTAAGAAAGGTTATACTCCTGTGCATGACCGTTTTGGGTAGCAATATCCAGCCAGTCTGTATCGGTGTCCAGCAAGCTGCTGTCGTACCATTCAGCAGTATTCCAGGAAGAATGATAGTCATACAGCTCTTCAGAGTTCATCAGGGAAAAGTTGCCCCTGTGCAGGTTGGTGATACCGGTATTACCATGGAATCTAAGCCGCGAGACTCCTTCCTCGGGTGATTGGGTTTGTACCAGGATAACCCCGTTGGCGGCCCTTGAACCATAAAGGGCTGTGGCAGAAGCATCTTTGAGAATGGTGATACTTTCAATATCGGCGGGGTTGAGGTTGGGCTCGGTGTGTCCTACGGCAATACCATCTACTACCCAAAGGGGTGCAGTGGTGGTGTTGATGGACCCTTTACCGCGTATGTTGATCTCGGCAACTTCACCAGGACGCCCGGTGGCGCTGCGTGCATATACTCCAGCGGCTTTACCCTGTATCATATTCGACAGGCGCGGAGAAAACACATCGCTCAGATCATCCGAAGAAATACTAATGGCTGACCCGGTGAGGTTGGATCGCTCAGTAGTACCATATGCAATAACGATGATTTCGTCAAGCATATCGATACTGGGAGCAAGTTCCACATCTATCTGTGAGCGGCCATCCACCGCGATATGTTCTTGCACGTACCCTATGAAAGAGAATACCAGGACCCCATCGGCAGGTACATTGACAGAGTATTCCCCGTCCATATCAGTTACTGTTCCGGTATTGGTATTTTCAAGCACCACATTCACCCCGGGCAATGATTCCTGGGTGAGTGCATCCGTAACGGTACCTGTTACGGTGATGGTTTCTGACAGCGAACTTGCAGAAGCCAGGTTACTGGTGGCAAGGAAAAAACTCATAACAAACACCATCATAGCTGTGCTTGCCCATGATTTCACATTGTTTGAAAAAGCCAAAAGGATTGGGCTACACCCAAACATAGCTTTGTAATTCATATTTTTCATAAAAGGATGATTTTTTTATTGTTCTTGTTACATTGTGTGACTATTGTTCTTTTGCCGGATAATTATAAGTATCCGGAATAATTCCCGAAGGGAAAAGAACCTACAAACAGGCGGCAGCCATTAAATCCTGTCCTCAAATATCTCGATAGTGCTCAGGTGCGTCCAATCGCGGCTACCATAGGTATCCAGGATTCTAATCCTGAAGTGGGTAGATGAAAAGTTCTCGCCAAACTCCAGGGTTTGCATTTCATCCACGGGCTCCACGGGCAGGTCAGCTTCAGACTCCCATACCGTTTCCCAGTTTTCACCATCGGTGCTGACTTGTACATCCCAATGATTGGGGCGGTCTGTAATACCACTTGGCTGCCTGAAGGTGTAATTGAACCCACCCACCAGGGTTTCTTCTTCAAATGTAATGTGAATCCAGTGGGGTAGTGGCTCTACACCTGAAGACCAGGCGGAATGCCAGTAAGTTGACACATCTCCGTCCACCAGGCTTTCCACAGAACCTTCGGAGGGCTCCACCGTCCATGCATCAATCATACCCGCGGTCAACGGGTGTATGATTTGTCCGGCTTCGTCTGTTTCAAAAGATTTTTGTTCTCCATAAGCCACACCTGCCTTGCTGGCAGCATAAGCTCTCAGGTAATAGGTGGTAAGGGGCTCCAGATCACTGACATTACTCACAAACTCACGGGTTTCCACACCTTCCAATGTGTAATGACCGTCGCTGGTGGTGAAGTCGGATACGGTGGGCGACTCCTCGGTGCTCCAGCAAACACCCACGGCAGTGATACGGGCACCACGATCGTCGGTGATGGTACCGCCGCTCACTGCAGCGTCATGTTTCACCTCTACAACATCGTGTGTGGTAATTTCCGGCAAATTGCCATCGTCTTCTTTACTGCAACCCACAATAACCATTGCAGCCATACCCAGAAACAAAACCGGGTACATCCAGATTTTTACGATTTTAGTTTTCATCTTCATTTTAATTATTGGGTTTTAGTTAATGAATGACAGGGTCTTTTCCTGACACGTTAATTGATCTATACCATTATATAGGTTCCGGTTATTCACTTTTTTATTTTTTTGCATTTACTTCGCCTCATATTCGCCGCCTTTAACTCCAAAAAGGCCCAACTTATTAATTTTTTTTATTTAAAAAGAGCTCTCATTATTTTTTCAATCGTTTACGAAATCCCCCACACGCCCAACAAGAGACCTCCATTATGAATCTTAAACAATTTCATTTCAAAAGATGGCGCAAGATATAAATATTTTTTATTATCAACAAAATTTTAATAAATTTATTTTAGTATATTTGTTTCTCATAAAATTATAGCATATCATTTTTTAATATTAACCCTGTCTTTGAAATTTATTATACACCAATAACCTTTACATAAATATTATTTTAACTAAACATGGCTTATGAAAAAAACAACTTATCTATTGCTGACCATCGGCATGTTTCTCATGCTCCTTGCAACCGTCTCCTGTGAAGAAAAGGAAAGTGACGAAACCCTGAACCCGGATCTGCCCGTTGAAGTGCCCACTGAAGGGAACACATGGCTTTTCACAAACCCCGATTCCGGCACCCCCCAGGTAATGAACCCGGGTTCACAAAGCTGGACAGACCCCGACATGGTGCACCGCACCTTTTTTCGTATCAACCAAACCGGTGAAGTACATATCGGTATACAAGCAAGCACTGAAGGAGGAACATCCCAACTGGAAGCCTCTTTTGCCGGTAATACCACCCAGGTCGAGGTGTCACAGCAGCAACCCTCGGAAGTTTTTATCGGCACCTTTGAAGTGGATCAACCCGGGTACTATCATCTGGATATCCAAGGGGTGAGCAAGGAAACTCTGGAGTTTGCCCTCATCAGTGATGTATTGCTGGGAGGTGCTGCCACAACTGCCACTGTACAGTTTATCGATGTAGACTATTTCTACTGGGGTCGCCGGGGGCCTTCGGTACACATGAGTTATGAGGTGCCCGAAAGTGCATCAGATATATTATGGTATTACAATGAAGTAACGGTGCCCCAGGACAACGATGTGGTTGGCTCCTTTTACATGGCCAATGGCTTCGCCGAAGGGTATTTCGGGTTCCAGGTGAATTCAGAAACCGAACGCAGGGTATTGTTTTCGGTATGGAGTCCTTACCAAACGGATAACCCCGATGAGATTCCCGACGACCAGCGTGTTGATTTGCTTATGCAGGGCCAGAATGTTACAGTAAACGACTTTGGCAATGAGGGTTCGGGTGGACAGAGCTACCTGCAGTATGACTGGCAGGCGGGCAACACCTACGGTTTTCTGTTGCGTGGCCAACCCGCCGGTGATAACAAAACGGATTACACGGCCTGGTTTTACGCCCCCGAAGAGGATACCTGGATGCTTATTGCCAGCTGGCGACGTCCCCTCACCGACACTTACCTGGAGCGGCCCCACTCCTTCCTGGAAAACTTCAATACCCGCACCGGCCCTCTGGAACGAATGGCCTATTACAACAACCAATGGATCAAAGACACCCAGGGAAACTGGCATGAACTGAACCGGGCACGCTTTACCGCTGATGCCACGGCCCAGGCCGAAGCACGAATGGACTATGCAGGTGGCATGGCCGGAGATCAGGAAGGATTTTTTATGAAAAACTGCGGCTTTTTCAATGAAACCACTCCCGTGGATACCTGGTTCACCAGACCCCCACTGGGGCAACAGCCAGAGGTTGACCTGGAGGCATTGCCCATGCAGTAAAAACCGGGAAGATATTCTTTATACCTTATTACTATAGTATCTGTGTACCTTATGGGTATACCTTTTTAATCACCCTATAAAAAGTATTTTGCCAGTACATTGAGTAAGCTCAAAAACATGTTAATCGGGTCTTGCCCTAAACAAAGATCACATCCAACCCGTTCACAGCTGCTCAATACCTGGCATTTTTTTAAAACCCTAAAAAACATTGATAATGAAAAGCTATTTTTACCTGGCTGCCTTATTCAGCCTATTTATAATTATGAGTGCCTGCTCCACCAAAGAGGATACTACACACCCCTCAGAAGAACCTGCTGAGGAGTACACCCCCGGAAACAGTCAGGAAATCCAGAAAGACATCCAGGTGTTTGCCTCATCGGCCACTGCCAGCGAAAACCAACCCGGTGAAGGCATTGAAAACACCCTGGATGGCGACTTTAACACCTTATACCACAGCCTTTGGGACCAAAGTCTTTTCCCGGAAGTACCTGTGGAAATCGACATTATATTCTCCGGTGAAACAACCCACATTGACTATATGCTTTACCACCCCAGGAAAGACGGGGGTGTGAATGGTTTTATGCTGGAGGCTGAGCTATGGATAAAAAAGCAGGGTGAAGAAGATTTTGAAAAGTTGGAAGATTTGGTTTTTGCCAATGATGCCAACACCAAAAGAATCCTTTTCCCTGATGGGTTTGAAGAACCTGCAGCCATCCGTCTCATCGCCACCAAAGGGCACAACGACTTTATCTCTGTTTCCCAATTTGAATTTTTTAAAATCGCTGAACCCATGCAAGGCTATGATGTTTTTTTCACCGACTTGAGTTTTTCCGAGTTAGAAGAAAACACGGATCGGCAGCAGCTTGAAAAAATTGAAAACAGTTTTATCCGTAACCTGGCCCTGGCCCTTTATGATGGAGTATACCCCACAGAACGAACCGGCCACTACCAAACCTATCCCGACCCATCCCTTGAAGCAGCTAAAAACAAAACCAACCGGATGGGGTCTTACGACAACATGACCGGAATTTATGCAGAAGCTGGTGAAGACCTGGTCGTTTTTGTGGATAATCTTGTTACGGATTTAACCCTGCGGGTGGTGGATCATAGCCAGGGATATGGCGGAGCTGATTACTTTCTCAACCCTGGCCCCAACCGCATTACACCCTCCTCGAGCGGTCTGGTTTACCTGATTTACCCATGCGATACCCCCCATCAAACCCGGGTGAATATAGCTACAGGAACTATCAACGGATATTTCGACCTGGCCCATCATACCAACGATGACTGGGAAGAGCTCATCAATAATGCGGACTATGATTTTTTTGACATAAAGGGGGAAAAATCACATCTCACGTTTACAACAACTGAACTGCGTCAACATGTAGAAGATGCCACCCGTCTGGTGGAGATTTATGACAGCATCGTACTGCTGCAACAGGAGCTGATGGGACTTTACAAATACGACCGTGTGCCTGGAGGGCGCCTGTATTACCGCACCAACATTGCTGAAGGGGTTTATATGCATGCCACTGGCAACGCCACCGAGTACGCTCCCTCTACCCTTCAATGGATTGCCAACCACAAACTCCTGCGTGGTGAACATATTTGGGGACCTGCCCATGAAACAGGCCACATACATCAAACCCGCCCGGGACTCATGTGGATAGGTCTCACCGAGGTAACCGTAAACATCTATTCGCAACATGTACAAACCGCTTTTGGAAATCCTTCGCGGCTGCAAACGGAGAATATAGAGGGATACAACAACCACTATGAAAAAGCATTCAACGAAATCATAGAAGCAGGTATCCCACACGGAGCACATGAGGATGTGTTTTGTAAGCTGGTGCCTTTCTGGCAACTGCAACTATACTTTGCCGGGGCACAGGGCTATACCGATTTTTACAAAGATGTGCATGAGCACATCCGCCAAAATCCTGACCCGCCTACCGACGGACTATGCCAGCTGGAGTTTGTAAAAACCGTTTGTGATGTGGCCCAAAAGGATATGAGTGAATTCTTCCAGGCCTGGGGCTTTCTTACCCCCATCGACCAGGACGTCAATGACTATGGCACGAGGCGCCTGACCGTTACCCAGGAGCAAATCGATGAGGTGCTGGACTATATCGCCAGCCAGAACTATCCGGCACCTGATACGGATGTACATTTTATCACCGATGACACAGTAGACAACCACAGATAACAGCATGACAGTCAATGCGGCCATCCTCCACCCGGTGTGATGGCCTATTGGCTGCCCTCTCTGGTACAACAGAATGGACTTTTTAAACACAAATAAATCTGGAAATCATGCCCCCTTTAAAACCCATTATTGCCATCCTATGGATAGCTTTCTGCCTGATAAGCATAACAACTCTGGCGCAAACCTCACCACCTGACTGGGAAAACCCTGCCATTTTTGAGCGAAACAAAGAACCGGGGCGTGCTGTCTTTTTTTCTCACGACAGCTCTGATGACGCTATGGATGCAGAAGTGCCGTATGCATATAAAAAATCCCTGGATGGGTTATGGCATTTTCACCTTGCCCGCAACCCGGCCCAAAAGCCCCTTACTTTTTACCAACCAGAATATGACTACGAGAACTGGGATAAGATAGAAGTACCTGGCAACTGGGAGGTGCAGGGCTATGATGTACCTATTTATGTGAACCATCCCTTTGAGTTTGCCGACCCACGAACACCTATCACCGATTTGAAAGAAGATCCTGAACCGCCCAGGGTGCCCAGGGATTACAACCCCGTGGGTTCCTTCATCCATACGTTTCATGTTCCGGGAAACTGGTCTGAACGGCAAATATTCATCCATTTCGGTTCGGTAAAGTCGGCATTCTACCTGTGGATAAATGGCGAAAAGGTTGGCTACAGCCAGGGTAGTAAGCTGCCTTCAGAGTTCAATATCACCCCATTCCTGGAACCCGGACAGAAAAACCAGCTTGCTGTAAGGGTGTTTCGGTGGAGCGATGCAAGCTACCTGGAGTGCCAGGACTTCTGGAGGGTAAGTGGCATCAGCCGGTCGGTTTACCTCTATAGCCAACCCTCTTTACGAATCAGGGACTTTCAGGTGGTTTCCACCCTGGACAAAAGCTACACAAACGGTGAGCTTTCCATCTATGCAGATATTCAAAACCATCTTAACAGCCGGCGCGGCATTGCCCTGGAAGCCTTGATCATGGATGGAGACCAGGAGGTTACATCCATCAACACATCTTGGCCTGCAAACGGAAATTCACAGCAGGAGGTAAAACTTTCCACTAGCATAGAAGAGGTAAAACCCTGGAGTGCCGAACACCCGCACCTTTATACTCTGGTTCTTACCCTGAAAGATCGCAGGGGGCGGGTACTGGAGAGCACATCTTCACAAATAGGTTTCAGGAGTGTGGAGATCAAAAGGGGGCAGCTGCTGGTAAATGGGGTGCCCATCACTTTGAAAGGGGTCAACATTCACGAACACAATCCTGAAACAGGCCAGGTACTTACCGAAGAGCTTATGCTGGAAGATATCCGGCTGATGAAACAATTCAACATCAATGCCGTACGCCTGAGCCACTACCCTTTCCCTGAGAGGTTTTACGAGCTATGCGACAAGTATGGTCTGTATGTGGTGGATGAAGCCAATATCGAATCGCATGGCTTGTATTATGGTGAGCGTTCGCTGGCCAAAGACACAGCATGGATGGATGCCCACATCGACCGCATGGTGCGCATGGTACAACGTACGCGCAACCACCCTTCGGTGATTGTATGGTCCATGGGCAATGAAGCAGGCAACGGAGTCAATTTTTACGAGGGATACCACGCCGTGAAGGCGGAAGACCGAACCCAAAGACCGGTTCAGTACGAACGGGTGGAGGTGGGAAGCCGCTTTGCTATGATGTTCGAATGGAACTCTGACATCATTGTTCCCCAATATCCGGCACCCTCCACCTTCGAATGGTTTGGACAGCATGTGCTGGACCGCCCCTTCATCCCTTCTGAATACGCACACTCCATGGGCAACAGCACCGGAAACTTCCAGGAATACTGGGATGAAATTAACAAGTACCCACAGCTGCAAGGAGGCTTTATATGGGACTGGGTGGACCAGGGCATCTGGAAAGAGGAACTGGAAGGCACCCGTTTTTACGCCTTTGGCGGTGACTATGGTGAGGGGATGCCTTCCGATGGCAACTTCCTGCTCAATGGCATTGTGTTTCCCGACAGACAGATACAACCAGCCCTGTACGAAGTAAAAAAGGGACAAGAGCCTGTCAGATTCAAGCTGTTGCACGTCAACCACAACCAGGCACGGGTACTGGTGGAAAATTTGTTTGATTTCACCACTCTGGACAACTACCAGCTATCGGCACATATCATGGCCAACGGCCAAACCATCCAACGGGTGGATATACCCTCGCTCAAAACACCACCCCATGTAGGGGAGCTGATTGATTTGAATTTGGAGGGGGTAGAACGGGAAAGCAACACAGAGTACTTTTTGCATCTTGAAGTGAGAACACGCGGTGCAACGTCCATGGTGCCTACCAACCACCGAGTGGCCCATCAACAGTTTGCCCTCCCCTGGTATGAAGAGGAAACTGTTGCACAGAACGGAAACCCTCCTCTGTATACAGAAGAGCAGGGTGATACCCTCACCATCGCCAATGAAACTGTAAAGATAACTTTTAACAGCTCTGAGGGTGTCCTCACCGGCTACCAGGTAAACGGCACCCCTTACCTGCATGCGGCCACCGACACCCGTCCTGACATGTGGCGTGCACCTACCGACAATGACTTTGGCAGCAGGATGACTGAAGAAAACATCAACTGGAAAAAGGCTACCCTGGAACCAAAGCTGGAACACTTTGCGTGGGAAGCGTCTACCGATTCATCGGCAGAGGTGAGGGTGAGCTGGCAGCTACCCGCCGTAAACACCCGCTTTAAAACCACATATACCATTTATGGCAACGGCACCATGCGCGTTTGCAACCAATATTATGCCTCCCCCACCGAAACATCTGACATTCCCCGCATGGGTATGAGCTTTTGCCTGCGTGAAGAGTTTCAACAGCTTACCTGGTTTGGAAGGGGCCCGTGGGAAAATTATACCGACCGCAATGTGTCGGCCCTGGTGGGCTTGTATGAAAGTACCGTCCACAAACAACTGGTGCCCTACATCCGTCCCCAGGAAAACGGCAACAAAACCGATGTTCGCTGGGCCGCTCTCACCAATGAAGAAGGCCTGGGACTGATGGCAGTAAGCCTGCAACAGCCGGGCAAGGGGTTTGAAATGACCGCCATGCCTTACCTGACGGCCGACCTGGATGCACGCAAAGGTACCGATTACGGACCCGTACACAAGGAGAACAAAAACATCGCCCATGTGGAAGCCCGTGATTTTGTAAGATGGAATATTGACTATGGACAGCGGGGAGTAGCCGGCATTAACAGCTGGGGCGCCATGCCCCTTGAACAGTACCGCATCGACCCCGGCAAAGATATCCGGTATGGGTTTTTATTCATCCCGGTAGATGCCCAAACTCCCGAAGAGCTTATTCAGACAAGCAGAGAAAGGTAATCAGCGTTCGTGGTTGTTGTTATCAAAAACATGTGCAAAGCTACGGTTTATTACCACAGGCAGGGTACCCATAATCCCTGCCTTTTCTTTGAGCTCCGAAAGGACAATCTCGCTGTCCTGCTTCAATCGTTGCATGGTGTATTTGTTGAGTTTCTGGCGGACCGGGTCCGTAATGAGATTGCCCGCATCGGCCATCTCACCGGCAATTATAATCAACTCGGGATTGAACAGGTGGATAAGAATAGAAATCCCTTTGGCCAGGTATTCGCCCGACTCCTCCAGCAGCTCAATGGCAAACTGGTCCCCTTTATTAGCCGCATCCAGGATGGTCTTTAGCTTGATTTTGCCGCGGGTCTCTTCGATAAGGCTCGAAATCACCGAGCTTTTCCCATTTTCGATGGCCTCCACTGCCTTTTGCACCAGGGCTGTACCTGAAGACACGGTTTCCAGGCAACCTATCTTACCACAATAGCAAAGCTTGCCATCGGGAATCATCTGGATGTGGCCAAACTCGCCCGAAAAACCCGAATGGCCGTGATACAGTTCACCATTGATGATTTGTCCCAGACCTATACCCGAACCAATGTTGATGAGCAGCACATTGGATTTTTTTCGCGCCAGGCCAAACCAAAGCTCACCCAGGGCCATGGCTTTGGTATCGTGCTCAATGAAAGCAGGTCGCCCAAGCAACTCTCCGAATATCTCCGAAAGATTGGCGGTGCCAAATTGCGGATAACTGTAACTCACCCCCTTGCGGATGTCTATAAGACCCGGGATAGTGATGCCGTAGCCCAGCACCTGCTCATTGGTAATTTTTGACCTTTTCAAATGGGCATCCACCTCCTCCTTGAGAATATTAAGAATTTTGTCGGAAGTCTCCAAGCCATCATTGATTTCCACAATTTTCCCAACAACCTGGTTGTGCATATCAAAAATTCCCACCCGCATATATTTGCGGCTCAGGTCAATCCCCACAATATAACCGGCAGTTGGGTCCAGGCCATAAAGCGAGGGTTTGCGCCCTCCTTTGGATTTGCCAATCCCGAAGTTTTTCACCCACCCCTCCTTGCCAAGCTCACTCATGATATTAGTAAGGGTTGGGATACTGTTGTTGGTGGCATCGCAAAGCTCTGAAATAGTCTTTTGACCTTCGCGGTAAAAGATTTCGGCCACCTGCTTTTTCAGCAGCATCTTCTTCAGGCTTTGGGTTTGATGTTTGCCGTTTCCATTATTCTCTACAGACTCCATAATTAGTCATTTTCATACAAGGTAGCTTTAACCGGCCCTTGGACAGGGCTTACCCGCAGTGTCATAACAACAAGATCCCATGCCTTGTATAAGTGCTTTATTTTTTATGCAAAATACCAATTTTTTTTAATAAGTTGGCCGCAAAGGTAGTATTTTTTTACTTATTTGCTTCTTGCGAACGCAATATGGTAAATGGTGAGATGACAGAAAACCACTACCACAGTCATCAGGGCTTTAATTGCAATTATTAACAGCCCATTCAAGGCTACCTCTTTCAATCCCATCCCCTGCTCCCTGGCCTCTACACCTCCAACTATCACCCTCATACTATTGTGCCATTCCATCTTCCGTGCTTTTACCATAGATACATGACCTGAACGCCAACCAGCCATCCCCATCAACTAAACAGCAAGCAACAAAAAGAACTCCCAAATATTTTATAACATCCCTATATCTGACGAAAACAACTATAGTCAGAACAATAAAAACACCTTGTATCCAGACACGAAACACAGGGAAATATAAGCACAGATAATTTCTAAAGCGCCTAAACCAGCTATAAATCCAATGCACCCTATATCCTTTAACTGGCCATAATGCAAAATGGTGGTTTATGGAGAAATGGGGAGATAGAGGACAATTGTGGTTATGGAGGTGTTGGCTGCCTGCACAAACAATAAATATGAGTGATTCAACATAAAAAATATATTTAGGACTTCCAGAAAGATTTAAAAAATTAGATCCTTGGTAGCAAGAAACTGTCGAACAAACCTACTATCTCAGGATCCAGGTGGAAGTGTTGTTGTAGTTGAATATCAAAGCGGAAGAGTTTTTTGGGGCTTACATTAGGAGTTTTTAAAGCATTACAACTTGCATACATTATGATTTTTGAGCAAGAACATTCCCCTTTTGCTAAACAGTTAGTTGCTGGCAATAGCATTCATGCTCTTACTCTTCCTCTTTGGGAACAGGAACCTCCGCTGGTACGGATGTTACCTGGATTGCTATACCGGGTTCTGCTTCCGGATGTTCCTCCAACACCTTTTCTACCGAAACAGCTGGAATAACAAGATCCTGGTATTGAAACTTCAGTAGCTTCCGGCACTGCTTAAAATTATGCAAAAGCTCCTTTTGATTCTTGCCACCCAGGTAAATAAACGCCGAAGCATAACTATAACTGTCCTGTTCAGGGATCTCTGATAGTTTCATCCCGGCCTTTCCCAGCACATCGACAAGTGTACCGGGAATGACTTCATTGAGCGCTTCCACATCTGCTTTTTCGGGAATGCCGGTTATTAATTTATCCTGATATTCACGCAAAAAAAACTTTCCTGCCACCTTAAATTTTCCCTGGCGTTGGGGAAACCGGGGATTTTGTCCTAAAGCAACGTCAAACATTACCTGGTGGTGAGAAATCCCGTCCACTTTTAGAAAAAGATCACTATGCGATTGAGCAATTCTTGTGTTAATTTCCAGAAACCAGATTTTATCCTCTTTCCTGTTCCAAAAAAACTCTACGTTAAAGGCTGAATTGTTAAACCCTACCTGTGACATTATTATCTCGGTAATTCGGGACATTTGGTCACTAACACTTTTGGGAAGCATTGAAGGATACTGATAACGCGCAAAAGAAGTGCGGTTGGGTTCACGTATGGAATCGATAATACCGTATGTTTGTACTTGTCCGTTAAACACATAACCCTCCAGTGTACATTGGCGGCCTGAGATAATCTGCTCAGCTAAACAATGTGAACTGTTTACTTTTGCTACCTCCGGCGGCAACTGGATCATATCGAGTAATTGATCAAAAGGCTTGAACAACCCGATATTTTTTCTTAAAACTGCTATGGCCTTGTTAAAGTCATTTTTGTTTTTAATGCGAAAGCCTAACTGTGAACCTGTGGATTTGACGGGTTTAATCCAGAAGGGGTAGTCAAAAGGTATTTGTGCGAGAGGATCAGGGTCAAAGGGATTGAATTCAATAAAATCCGGAATATATTCAGGAATCACCTTTTTTTGTTCCAACCGGCTCCAGTATTTATGTTCACATTTCAATATACTCTCCAGCGTCGGCCCGGGCACATTAAACCTTTCGCAGAGAACAGGAACAATGGTGCTTACGGGAAAATCTGTATAGCCAACAATAGCATCAATCGGTCCGTCGAACTTTCTCAGTTCAGCATCGGCAAGCTCCAGCATCTCGTGCAAGCGATACTTACCGCTGTCAATGAGTAGTTGTATATCCAGGACACCGTGGATATTATAATTCTCAACATCCTTCACCGACCGGATCATACGCAAATTAAAATCATCCAGCCCAACTACAAATATGTTTTTTTTCATTGTTTCTCCTTTTAATCATCTTAATGCAGTATTTCAGCAATCGTCTGTTAGTGTTCTCCATGGACAATTCTCCGTTCGGATAAATGCAACTTGTCACCCGGAATCATAACATGCAGGCTGATATTTTCAACTGAAATCATTTCACCTTCGTTGATAGCAGCCATATTGGTATGTCTGATAGTAGTGCCGTCAACAACGATTATCAGTCCCGACCCAATAACTTCCTTAACATCTCCGTTTTTAATAAGCAAAGAGGTATCTTCCCCCAGCCCGATTCCTAAAACCGCCGGATTGCTTGTTACTGCCTGGAACAATCGCCCAAAACGACCTCTCTTAACAAAATGTGTATCTATGATGACATTTTTCAGGAAGCCAAATCCACTGCTAAACTTCACTTCTCCCTTTCTCATGGCCTCATGACTGCTCCCTTCATAAATCATGGTATCCGACATTGCCATTGCCCCTGCACTGGTTCCTGCGATAACAACAGCAGTTTTTTTATACCTTTCTGAAAGCACTTTCAAAAAATCGGTACCTCCCAAAACTGTAGTAAGCCTTAGCTGATCCCCGCCGGTAAACAAAAAACCATTGCAATTCCGCACCCGTTCTATTATGGCTGGGGTCGATGCATCCTGGCGGGTTCTTATATCAAGGTTACCAACATTTTTAAAACCAAGCTTATCAAAAGCATCTTTGTAGCGATTAAAAGATTCTTGGGGGATTTGGGATGCTGTGGGAATAACTTCAATTCTGGCCTGTTCGCCGGGAAGCAATTTGCAAAATGTACTTAATATTTTAGGGTTGTTTTCCGGCTCTCCCCTATTTTCTTCGTCGATTTTGCGATGATTTTCAGGTGGAAGTGCAACTTCACCACCAATAACAATTAGAATTCCTTTGGGTTTTTCCATGATCGATCGTAAAAGAATAAAAAAGCAGCCATAAGTATTATATATGAAAAGAGATGATAACCGGGTTACAGTACAACTTTCACCCCCTAATAGCAATAACTCCTTTGGGATTTCATCTTGAGGTTTCAACTATTGTAAAACTATAAAAAAAAAGCAATCCCTATTACAAAAAAAATGATTATAATTGCTAAACCTACCCACGATTATTTATTAGCGACTTACTTATGAAGATTTTGCAAACAAGGGCCCTCAGAGGACCTAACTACTGGTCCAACTGGCGCCATCAACTAATTGTAATGCGGGTGGACCTTGAGGAGATGGACCATTATCCTTCCAATAAAATAGAAGGGTTTTCGGCAAGACTGGAAAAGCTTATTCCATCCCTTTATGAACACAGATGTTCCAGGGGGTATGAAGGGGGGTTTTTTGAAAGGTTAAAAGAGGGTACCTGGATGGGGCATGTTATAGAGCATGTTGCCCTGGAGCTTCAGGTGCTGGCCGGCATGCAGTGTGGGTTTGGACGCACCCGGGGAGATGGAAAGGAGGGGGTTTACAATATTGTCTTCGCTTACGAACAGGAAAGAGCCGGCATGTATGCAGCCCAATCTGCATTTGCGATTGTTGAGGCGATGATAGAGAATAAATCATACGACATTGAAAAAGATATTCTGAAACTCAGAGAAATTCGGGAAGAGGAGAGGTTTGGCCCAAGTACGGCCTCTATAATCGATGAAGTAAAAAAGCGAAACATTCCTGTTTTGCGTCTGAATGATTACTCGCTTGTGCAATTGGGGTGGGGAGTGCACCAACAAAGAATACAGGCCACTACCACAGGAAAAACCAGCAGCATAGGTCTGGAAATCGCCTCAGATAAAGAAGAGACAAAAAATATTCTATACAGCAATGCTTGTCCGGTGCCCTATGGAGTAGTTATTTCCTCTGCCGGGGATATGGAACAAGCCGTTTCAAAGGTTGGATTTCCTATGGTAATAAAACCTGTTGACGGGCATCAGGGCAAAGGGGCTACTATCAACATAAACAGCCAGGAAGAAGCCCTTCATGCTTTTGAAACGGCTCAAAAGTTTTCCGAACGTGTTGTAATAGAAAAATATATAAGTGGCTATGACTACAGGTTGCTGGTAATAAACAACACATTTATTGCCGCTGCCAAAAGGACCCCTGCCCATGTCATTGGAAACGGAAAATCGACCATAAATGAATTGATACATGAAGTAAACAAAGACTCCCGCAGAGGCTTTGGACATGAAAAGATGCTGACAGAAATCAAGGTAGATTCCATGACCACACGCCTTCTGCAGCAAGGAAACTTCACCCTGGAAACCATCCTAACCCCCGGGGAAGTATTCTACCTTAAGACCACAGCAAACCTTAGTACCGGAGGAGTATCTGAAGATGTAACAGACACTGTCCATTCCACCAATATCTTTATAGCAGAACGGGCTTCTAAATTTATTGGGCTTGATGTGTGTGGAATTGATGTTATTGCACCCAATCTTACCCAACCTATTAACGAAAACGGCGGTGCAATTATTGAGGTTAACGGTGCTCCGGGTTTCCGCATGCACCTCTCTCCTGTTAAAGGGAAAGCACGAAATGTTGCTCAACCGCTGGTTGATATGCTTTTCCCAATAGCAACATCAGGGCGCATACCCATCATTAGCGTAACTGGCACCAATGGTAAAACCACCACCACCAGGCTCATTGCTCATATTATGAAAATGAATGGTAAAAAAGTTGGTACAACCACAACAGATGGTATCTACATACAGAATAACCTTATGTACAAGGGTGATTGCTCCGGGCCTGAAAGTGCCCGCTTTGTTTTGCGCGATCCCACGGTCGACTATGCGGTTTTAGAAACAGCACGTGGGGGAATGGTTAAATCGGGTTTGGGATATGACCTGAGCGATGTGGGGGTAGTTACAAATGTGGCATCTGACCACCTGGGACTTTATGGAATTCAAACCATGGACCAGATGAAACGCCTGAAATCGATCGTTGCTGAAAATGTCCATAAAAAAGGGTACGCAGTATTAAATGCGGATGATGATAACGTATACTCCATGATGGATAATATTCCTTGTCAAGCAGCCCTCTTTAGCATGGATGCCACCAATCCCCGCATTCGGGAACATTGTGAAAAAGACGGAATAGCAGCAACTTATGAAGACGGAAAGATCATCTTGCATAAAGGCACCTGGTCAATACCGGTTGACAAGGTAATTAACATTCCCCTTACCTATTCAGGCAAAGCGATTTTCCAGATTCAGAATGTGCTTGCTGCTTCCCTGGCATCTTTCGTGCAAGAGGTAAAAGTTGAGGAAATACGAAATGCTCTGCAGACTTTTATTCCTTCAACAGCTCAACTGCCCGGCCGGATGAATGTTTTTGCCTTTGAAAAATACAAAGTTATCATCGATTATGCGCATAATCCTGCCAGTATGGAGGCAATGGGCAAATTTGTTGTCTCACTGGATCCCAACTCAAGCACAGCCATAATTGCCGGAACCGGCGACAGGCGAGATGAAGATTTAAAAAACTACAGCAAAATGGCTGCAGAATACTTTGACAAGTTAATAATCTGGAAAGATGAAGAATATACCAGGGGAAGAGATAGCCAGGAAGTGATGGAGTTGATAATAGAGGGAGCCAAAAATGTTTCAGGGAAAACATATCAGGTTATTTATGATGAAGACGAAGCTGTAAACCATGCATTGAAAAGTGTAACGCCCAATTCCATCATTTGCATTTTTACGGCCAGGAATGAAGCTATCACAGCAAAAATCAATGCACTTAAAGAGAAAGAGGTGGATCTTGAGATCTCCAAAGAGGATATTCCCAATATAGGCTTATAATCCAACCATTATCCTTGCAAAAATATGAAAACAATCGCAGCAATTGTCGAAAATGTCAGGGTCCTGGAGCATGTATGGATACCCATGTCTGATGGGATACGCCTTGCAGCCAAGATTTGGATGCCCCAAAATGCAAATCAGGAGCCTGTTCCGGCGATCCTGGAATACATCCCTTACCGCAAACGCGATTTTGAAGCTGTAAACGACGCCATAACCCATGGTTACCTGGCTGGCAATGGCTATGCCTGTCTGAGGGTTGATCTGAGGGGCTCGGGTGATTCGGAAGGTGTTTTGATGGATGAATACCTCAGCCAGGAGCATGATGATGGCCTGGAAGTTTTGGAATGGATTTCAAACCAACCATGGTGCAATGGTTCCATTGGAATGATTGGAATTTCATGGGGTGGGTTCAACGGTCTTCAGATAGCTGCTTTAAAGCCTCCCGCCCTTAAGGCTATTATCACTGTCTGCTCCACCGATGACCGCTATGCCGATGATGTCCATTATATGGGTGGTTGCCTGCTGGGAGACAACCTCTCCTGGGCCTCAACAATGTTTGCCTTTAATTCCTGTCCGCCGGACCCTGCCCTGGTTGGAGAAAAATGGAAAGAGATGTGGTTTCAGCGCCTGGAAAAAAGTGGTGTGTGGCTGAAAAAATGGCTGGACCATCAGCACAGGGACGATTACTGGAAGCATGGCTCCGTATGTGAAGATTTTTCAAAAATTCAATGCCCCGTTATGGCGGTTAGCGGATGGGCCGATGGATATACCAATGCAGTATTCAGGCTTTTGAGCGGACTAAACGTGCCGCGTATTGGCTTGATAGGCCCCTGGAGTCATAAATACCCCCACTTTGGCGTACCAGGACCAGCTATTGGATTTCTTCAGGAATCCTTGCGCTGGTGGGATAAATGGCTGAAGAATAAAGATACCGGAATTATGGATGAGCCTATGCTCAGAGTCTGGATGCAGAATAGCCTCCCTCCCAACACAATCTACAAAAAACGACCTGGCAGATGGGTCGCTGAAAGAGAGTGGCCTTCTGCAAACATTAATACTCTGAAATATCACCTCCATCCAGGGCATAAGCTTTTAACTAACCCCCCGGGCCATCATGAAACTTTGACCATTCAATCACCCCTGAGCGTGGGATTATTTGCAGGTAAATGGTGTTCCTATGCAGCCCCCCCCGACCTGCCCGGCGACCAGCGGGAAGAGGATGGCGGTGCCTTGATTTTTGAAACTCCCCCCCTTGATAAACCACTGGAGATTATGGGTGCACCCCTGCTCAATCTTACTTTTTCATCCAATGAACCTGTTGCCATGGTTGCTGTACGCTTATCGGATGTTGGTGAAGATGACAAAGCCACGCGGGTCACTTATGGCCTGCTCAACCTTTGCCACCGCCATAGCCATGAGTCACCCGAAATACTTGAAACAGAACGTCCATATAGCGTACAAATCAAGCTGAACAATATTGCGCAAAACTTTCCAGCAAAACATCGCTTAAGAGTTTCCATATCCACTTCTTATTGGCCATTGGCCTGGCCTCCCCCTAAACCAGTCCGCCTTAATGTTTATACAAAAAACAGTTCTCTTGAGTTGCCCGCAAGAAGTCCTCAAAAAACCGATCACACCCTAAAACCTTTCCAATTGCCGGAGGGTGCACCAAGAGCACAAACAACCCAATTGGAACCCATAAACCATAAATGGAGGGTTGTACGGGATCTGGCCAAGGAAGAGTCGGCCCTGGAGGTGCTCATTGACAACGGCACCATCAGCTTTGATGATATTGACTGGATAGTAGCAAGCAGGGCTAATGAGTGGTACACTTTCCAATCTGATTCTTTTACATCTGTTCGAGGAGAAACTCTTTGGAATAGAAAATTTCAGCGAGGGGAATGGTCTGTGGAAATTGTCACGAGAACAGTACTCACCTCAACTGAAAAAAATTTCAGAATTCATGCTGAACTTGACGCCTGGGAAAAAAAGGAAAGGATATTTTCACGAAACTGGCAATATGAAATTCCCCGGGATCATATCTGATTTATAAAAAATTGATGTTGAGTGGCAGTGAAATAAGCATAAAATCGATGCCCATACAAAAAAACCTGATTTACCCCGATCTTTTCTGAAACCTCCGGTATTTACAGGTTAAATGATTCCACTAATAGTCCTTTGTGCTTGGACACCGTTTTGCTTTTTGTATAAGTTTTAATATTTGTCAACCATTAGTACCCGGTAATAAAACAACCCGTCATTGAAGCTACCCCCTTTGACAGGAGTGATTTCTGGAGGGCTGTTTACCAACATTAACTTAACGAATATTCAGACATCTTTTTTACTTCCCTGACATTACAACACCCCGAATCTATCTACCTCTACACTTATAGTTTAAATGAATAACAACCACAATATGGTCATAAATTAAAAGGGGTAATTTTTGTATTTATCATACCTATGCGTACATTTATACTACCATAGATTTGTTGCTCATACCCTGAAGGCTGGTATTCGATTATTGGCTCTATCAGGCTCGGTTCACGCAGGTCATTTACTTTGCAAATGACGGTATGTTAGACAGATAATCAGACAGATAAATTCGTAAAAAAGTAGTGTAATCCGCGAACAAAAAATGAATTACTGTATCGGCCCCTTAAACTAACGGACTAAGTTATAGATTATAAACTGTAACTTTATGACGATGAAAAGAAAATTTACCAAAGAAGAAAAGCTTCAGATTATCAAGGAAGCATCAGAGCAAGGGGTTAAAGCTACCCTTGAGAAACATGGAATTTACCCGGCTTCGTTCTATTCATGGAAGAACAAACTGAAACAGATGGGAGAAGAAGGTTTCCATCATGGTATGACCCCACAGCATTTGAAGCGAATCCGCGAATTGGAAAAAGAGAATAATGCGCTCAAACAACTTTTGGAAGAAAAAGAACTTGACAACAAGTTGAAGGGAGATCTGCTAAAAAAGAAATGGGCCTTGGAGAAAAAAAAAAGATTATAGCCCGCTATATTTCACAAGGCTTAAAGCGCGATCGTGCACTGTCAATAGGGGGCTAAACCATTACCAGTGGTTTAATCATAAAAAAAGGAGGCAACAAAATGAACGTAAAACACAAAAGATTGGGAAAGCACGGAGTTCTTGTAAGCAATATTTGCCTGGGTACCATGAACTTTGGATGGCACACCAGCGAAGCAGACAGTTTCAAAATCATGGATCGTGCTTTGGAATTGGGCATCAATTTTTTTGACACTGCCGATGTATACGGCTGGTCGGAGGAGCATGGATACACCGAAGAGATTATTGGACGATGGCTGGCCCAGGGAGGGGGGCGTCGAGATGCCATTGTGCTGGCCACAAAGGTCTACAACCCGGTGGATCGCAAGGCCAGTTTACCCGAGGTAAACAGCGATGGGCGAAGTCTGAGTGCCTATAAAATCCGGAAACATTGTGAGGGCAGTTTGAAACGGTTGCAAACCGACAGGATTGATTTGTACCAGATGCATCATATCGACCATGATTGTCCGTGGGATGAAACCTGGCAAAGCTTTGATAACCTCATCAAACAAGGAAAAGTAGTGTATGTGGGTTCGAGCAATTTTGCGGGATGGGATATTGCCACTGCTTGTCAGGAAGCCTCCAAAAGAGGGTTCGTGGGGTTGGTGAGCGAGCAAAGCATTTACAATCTCGACAACCGGATGCTTGAGCTGGAAGTCATTCCGGCATGCCGCCATTATGGATTGGGACTGATTCCCTGGTCGCCCCTGGCTGGAGGCCTTTTGGGTGGAGCACTCCAGAAACAAAAAGCAGGAAGACGTACTGAAAAGAACAATATCCAGCGGGTGGAAGAAAAACGTCATCAGCTGGAGAAGTATGAGGCATTGTGCAAAAAGATCGGACACCCGCCGGGAGAAGTTGCACTGGCATGGTTGCTTCACAATCCTGTGGTGACAGCACCCATTATCGGGCCAAGGACCATAGAACAACTGGAAGGCGCAGTAAGGGCAGCAAGTATTCAGCTGGATGAAGAAATTCTCAAAAAACTGGATGAGATTTTCCCTGGTCCTGGCGGCGAAGCACCTATGGCTTACGCATGGTAACAGGCAATCAAATTTACATGAGCTTGTCGTTTATGCGGGTTACCAATTGCAGGTTAGCTTTTTACTATTGGGTTTTGTTTTTATAACAATATACCCGAAATTTACTTTGCCTGTGTATTGCATTATTTGAAAACGTTTTAAGATACATTTCAAATAAAAAAATTCCCAGGCATTTTTGAATAACTCCAGGGAATTGTTTCCCGATATGAACAGTCTGAGCGATAACAAAAAACTACATTTAAATCAACATGGTATTTGTTGATAATATTTTATGTGGTATTATAACTATGCACCTGGCCCGAACCAAAGCCCGGTTTACCATGCACTGACTTTCTTACAACCCCCTTTTACCAGTTTTTATTTCAGCCGTATATTTATTGCTCCTCCCTGCCATCTCACAACCAGCAAGTCTTTCAGGTCGGAAAGTCGTCCTGGGAGCGCCACCCTCACCCCTTTCTCTTCGGCAAATGACAAAAAAACACAAAATTCCTTTCAAGATTATTTAATTTTTAATTATATTTGGCGAATACAACCTCCCGTAGAATCTATTTACGACTTTGTCTTTTATTGTTTTTTTAATAAACACACCGGGGATTTTGAGAGTGTGTTAATGGAATACATAGAATGGCCAGTTTTTTACCACCACAACCCCAATACGGGTAGGAGTGTGAGTTGACACTCAATAAGGTAAAAAACAAGAAATTTTTCGGCCATTCTTATAACAGCCATGTCCGGCAATGTAGAAAAGCTTTGCTCCGGAGATAACTATCACCAAGCATAAGAACAAAAGAGGAGACCAGCAACCACTCAAAAAACGG
>SLQX01000034.1 GCA_007131245.1 Bacteroidales bacterium | reverse complement strand
GCTATTACTTCTGTTTTTAACCTGCCATCCTGCAAATTGTTTACCAAATTTTTCAGTAGTTGCTTTGTTTTGCTTTGCCTGGGTTCGGCCACAAACATCTGAAGAAAATCCTGATTGATGGCATTTTCACGTTTTACGCCAAAAAACTTCTCTGCTTCGGGGTTGTATTCCTCAACTTTCCAGTCAGGTGACAACTTAATAATTATATCTGTTGATTTATTCAACAGGAAGCTTTGTGTTTGAAAGGTATCTTTACAATGTTCTTCCACCCGTTTCAATTCCGAAATATCGATAAAGGTTATAACCAGGCCGTCAATGCGATCATCAAAAGTGCGATAGGGCATCAGGCGAATGGAAAACCATTTTCCATCTTTCCCGGGTATTTGTTTTTCAATAAATACAAGTGTACGCAATACTTCCTGTGCATCTTCGGCTATTTCGGGGTAATCCAGATCTGAAACCAGGTCGGTAAAAGGCCTTCCGATATCGCTTTTTATCAGCTTAAAGATTTTGGTGGCCTGGATGGTAAACCGCCGAATATTCAGATCTTTGTCCAGAAACAGGGTGGCAATATCGGTGCTGTTGAGCAGGTTCTTCATGTCGTTGTCCACCCTTGTATAATCCTCTACCTTGGCAAGGAGCTCTGCATTAAGAGTTTGTAGTTCTTCGTTGAGGCTTTGCATCTCTTCCTTTGAGCTGGTAAGCTCTTCGTTGGTCGATTGCAGCTCCTCGTTGGCCGATTGCAGTTCTTCATTGGTTGATTTGAGTTCTTCCTGGGAGGTTTGCATTTCCTCCAAAGTACTTTGCATTTTTTCGCGGGAATATTGCAGCTCTTTCTCCAGTTCGGTTTCCCGGTTACTTTTTGCGGTTTTACCCCTTGGTTTCGGCTGGGGTTTCACGTCAACAACATCGGGCACATCGGTAAAGATGACCAATAGATTACCTCTTAAGGGTTCAGGTTTATCTATGTATTGAATGTTAATATTGAGGGTTTGGGTATTTCCGTTGGTCCCCACCTTTAAATTGTGTAAAATCTGCGATTCTTTTTTTTCAAGAACCTGGCGGAATGCAAGATGAAACTCCTGGCGCAAGCCATCGCGCAGCATGGGGAAAATATTCAGGTTGGCCTTTCCTGCAGCGGGTTCAAGATATTTACCGGTACGCCCGTTAATGTATAAAATGTCACCATCATCGTTCACCAGCACACCGGGGGGGGTAAACTGCTGCAATAGTAGCTGATCGGCAAGTGTTTGAATGTTGGAGTGAGAAGTCACTGTTTTCGGTTTTTCTTTGGGGGGGGGCTTTGCACGTGAAAAAGATGAGGGAAAATTCAATAAATCGGGTGCTACGGCGTTGGTGGCACGTTTATATATTTTGAGGTTATTGTCTGCTGGTTCAAAATGATTGCCCATTGTACCCAGGGTTTCTGAACTGCCCAATACCATTATGCCATCATTATTGAGGCTAAAGTAGAACAGTCCGAGAATCTTTTTTTGAAGGTCCGAACCCAGGTAAATCAGCAGATTGCGGCATGATATGATGTCGATATTAATAAACGGAGGGTGCATAATCAGGTTATGCTGGGCAAACACCACCATTTCTCTTATTTCGCTGGTTACACGATAGCCCTCCTCTTCAGATTTCGCAAAATACGTGGACAGGCGTTTGGATGATACGTCAGCTTCAATATTTGCAGAATAATGGCCTTTCCTGGCCACTTCAACAGCATCGGCATCGAGATCGGTGGCAAAAATCTGCAAAGAAATATTTTTGCGCGGATTGATTTTTGCCAGGGCTTCTTTAAAAACAATGGCCAGGCTATAGGCTTCTTCACCCGAAGAACAACCAGGTACCCAGGCCCGCAACACTGTATTTTCCTGCTGCTTGTCAATGAGTGCGGGGATAGTCTCCTGCTCCATTTTTTCCCAGACTTTGCTGTCGCGGAAAAAATTGGTAACACCAATCATCAGTTCTTTAAAAAGAATTTCACCTTCTTTGGGGTTCTCCTGCAGCAGGTTAACGTAGGTGGCAATTTTGCCAATTTTATGCACGCCCATACGCCTTTCAATGCGGCGATACATCGTGCTTTTTTTATATTGCGAAAAGTCGTTGCCGGTGTAGCTGCGAAGCAGAACAATAATTTTTTCCAGCGAGCTCTGGTCATCTTTGACTTCAACCTCTAAATTGGATTTTACCAGGGGGATATGTTTAAAAAACTCGAGGAGTTTTTCGGATAGTTCCTGGGGGGGGGCTACAATATCTGCCAAAACAGAATCAATGGCACTGCGCGGCATGCTATCGTATTCTGCCGAGTTGGGATCCTGCACCAATACAATACCATTTGCTTCTTTAATGGCCCGCAATCCGATGCTGCCATCTGATCCCATACCCGAGAGAACAAGCCCGATACTTCTTTCTTTGCAGTCATCGGCAAGCGATCGCAGAAAAAAGTCAATGGGAAGACGCAACCCCCTTTTTTGCAGTGGCTGAAACAGATAAAGTTTCCCGCCCAGGATCGACATGCTTTTATTAGGTGGAATCACATAAACACAATTGGGGCTAACCACCATGCTATCCTTTGCCTGGAAAACTTTCATCGGGGTGATTCGTTGAAGCAACTCCGGGAGCATACCCTTCTGAGTGGGATCAAGATGTTGGATCATTACATATGCCATTCCGCTTCTTTCAGGTACATTTTTCAGGAATAGCTCCATGGCCTCCAGCCCCCCGGCAGATGCACCAATCCCGATAACAGGAAATAATGAGGAATCAACAGTAGGCTTCTTCCCTTTTGTGGCATTTTTTTTTGCGGTATTCCCTGGTTTTGATTTCTCTGCTTTTGTCATTTTAATGGGGTAGATTTTTTATTGAGTTGGTAATCAGGTATTTATTTAAGCCTGGTTAGGAATCATAAGTTATACAAATTAAATGAAAAAAATACATACCAACAATGAAGGTTGACAATAGTAATTGCTAAAGTTACACACTTTTATAAAATATAATGTATTCAACCCTTTCCGGGTTTTTGCAGGTGTTTTTCTTTAAGGCTGCAAATCCTTGATATTCATATAGAAGCCTTAGAGGCTTTTAATTAAATATGATTAACCCACAATGGTATAACTGGTTATGCTTCAGCCTGCTGATATACTATGGTATTTATTTATCAATAGAGCCTTATTATTAGGGTGAATAATGTTTCAGTGCTTCGGGCATAAACTCCTTCAGTTTTTCCATTCTTGTCTCATCTGAAGGGTGTGTGCTTAAAAATTCAGGCGGATTTGTCCCACCTGCTGAAGACATTCTTTGCCAGAAAGGAATAGCTTCCCTGGGATCATAGCCAGCCATGGCAGAAAATAACAACCCATATTTATCGGCTTCCGTTTCCTGCTGACGCGACCATGGAAGAATTGCTCCCACCTGGCTTCCGATACCATAGGACAGTAAAAACAGTTCCCTGGTTTGCTCGGGCTCATTCATCAGGGCTACATTCAGTGCCACGCCACCCAATTGCTGAGCCAGGGCCTGGCTCATTCTTTCACTTCCATGCTTGGCAACAGCATGGGCTATTTCATGCCCCATCACAATGGCAAGTGCGTTTTCATTTTGGGTAACAGCAAATAAGCCTGAGTATACCATGACCTTACCCCCGGGCATAGCCCAGGCATTTACTTCTTCACTTTCTATAGTATTAAACTCCCAGTTGTATCCTTCCAGTAACTCAGGCTTGCCCTGCTCGGTGTAGTATTTGGTAACTGCATTGGCAATGCGGTTCCCTACACGTTTGACCATGGCAGCATTATCGTTTCCTGAACCTAACACATTGTGTTCTGTTTTGAAGGTCCTGTATTGATCTGCAGCCATCATTTGCAGTTCGGACTCACTTACCAGTCTAAGTTGCCTGCGACCTGTTAACAGGTTCGTAGCACATCCCACTGTAATTACTAATGACAGCAGGACTAATGTCCATTTTTTCATACTACATGCAAAAAAAGTTGATAATTGAAACGGGAAAACAAAAGTTTTTTTTAATACTATGTTTCCGGTTCTTGTTAGTTATTCATAACTCGGCAAAGTAAAAATAAAACTACTTCCTTTGCCTGGCTGGCTTTCCACCCATAGGATACCCCCATTTAATATAACGAATTCTCTGCAGAGCATCAGTCCAAGTCCTTTGCTTTTTACATTCTTGCTGCCCGACACTGCTTTAAGGGGATCTTTGTTGAATATTTTCTGCTGGTCTTTCGGGGAGATTCCTATACCATCATCTTTTACCATTATTTCAATGAATGGATTCACTTCTTTGGCACTTATGGTAATGTTTCCTCCCTGATTGGTGAATTTTATGGCGTTTGTAATCAGGTTTCTTATAATCGATTTGGACATATGAAGGTCTGCACGTACCATAAATCTCTGTGGTATAGAGTGGCTCAATGAAATATTTTTAAGCTTTACAGCAAGTTTGCTACTTTCAATCTCCTGCCCGACAAGTTTTGCAAGACTTATCCTGGTGGGGTTAAACTGTTTTTCGAACCTTTGCGTTTGCGTCCATGCCAGGATATTCTCTATCAGGTTGGTTGTGTTTAAAGAGGAGCTGGAAGCAATATCAATATACTCTTCCATTTTCTCATAATTGCCTTCATGAATACAATCCTTAAGCATTCCCAATACACCATAAATTGTGCTGAACGGGCTTTTTAAATCATGTGCCAGCACTGAGATATATTTTTTATTGGCTGCAATTATATCCGCAATTTCGTTTTTGTGCTGTTCAATGATATCTTTCAGTTTTTCATTTTGTTTTTCCAGTTCATCCAATCGTATCATGATCTGGCTTTTAAGGGCCTTGCTATATGCTACAGTAATGCCACGTGCATCAGGGGAGTTTACTGCCCCATTCATTGAATTACCGTTGACGGGTCGGTGCAAACTTGGATTCTTTTGGAAAAATGATTGTTTAGGTTCCATGATAAATAGGTGTTTTTTATGTTAAAAAATATATCGAATGGAAAGAGCACCGCCATCACCCCAGAAACCGGAATATCCATAAAAGTTAAGTGTGGGTTTCCAGTCGATACTTAAATTGATTGGGATTTCTGCGAAACTATATTCCAGGCCCAAAATCCCATCCAACCCCAGCACATTGTACCTTGTTCCCCTTTCACCCCATCGGTTGTAAGTATAATTCCCATCGTAAAAACCAGCATGCGCACCAAATCCATAGTACCATTTTAACCTGTCAGTATCAAAAGCCCGGTTGTGAATTTCATACAAACCCGTAACCTCAAATCCCTTCCATCTGCTGGCCAGAAGAAATTCAAATGCTGCTTTTTCGCTGACAAAATGCTTAACCGTAAGACCTGTAAAAGGGCCTCCTCTTAAACCGATACCGGTGTTGTAATCCTGCGCAAGGCTTATTGTAACAAAGCATAATGCAATCAGGCTCGTAATTAGTGTTTTGCTCATTCTATATATGGGTTTCGGATTATTTTTAATTTTATGAAACTTACATGAGTACGGTGCTCAAAAAAGAGAATGAATAAGTTTACTCATGTAAGTTCCCCCGCATTAGGCGGGATAGGCATCTAGACAGTTGTTTAAACACATTTTATTCTGATGGAATTCAAGATTTTTTAGACCGCATGTATGATAAAGCGAAGTTCATCTGTGGTTTTGTCAAGCTTATATGCCAGCCTTTCTATCATAACCTTTTCTTTGCCATCATTAAAATGCAAATCATTTTCGGTAATGGCGGGAAATATTTCTTTAAGCCTTCTCTTTTTCTCACCCCATGTTATAGTTTTATTGGTTGGCAAGGTTTCCATATTGCGGGTTTTGGTTAGAAATTCCGATACCCCGGAATTTTTAAGGGTTTTTTATGAAGTACAAAGATTGTGTTATTATGGCCGGATTGCATTACACAATTCAGACAAAAAGTTACATAAAACTCACATTTTTACCACTTAAGACATTTTATATACTCATTTACTTCCCGGGCATTTGATTTTTAATCCGGTTTTTGTGTGAAAAAAGAAAGTTTGATTCTCTGCAATTTTGCAAGTATTATTTTTTATAAGGCAACATTCTATCCCGTTGGCTAAAGCCAACGGCAATGGATAAGAGTCTGCAAATTAATTGAATAAAAAAAGGACAATGGACAGAATACTCAACTTATCCCATTCATTATATTGCCCACTGCCCCTATCCATTACCGTCAGTTTTAACTGACGGATAAGAAAGCTCTAGAGAACAGGGGGCTTCAGCTTCATTTTTTATCATGGCAAGATTGCGGATAATTATAAAAGAAAGTCTCCATGATACTCCTGGCAAATCAGTCAGCATAAAAAAAGGGTGTCTGAAATTCCAATCAGACATCCCTTTCTATGGAGCAAAGCTTTAATAATAACTATTGAGGCTGAACAACCGTATTTTGATCCAGTATAACGGAAGTCTGTGCCATGGCTCTGCCATTAAATGTAGCACCGGTTTGGAAAGTAATACCCGTCTTGGATAAAACAATCCCTTCAAAGTGCGAGTTAGCACCCAAAGTTGCTGTTCCTGCTACCTGCCAGAAAATATTTTTGGCCTGGGCTCCCCCTTCAAGAATGACTGACACGTCATTACTTACGGTCAGGTCCTCAGCAATCTGGAAAATCCAGACATCATCGGCTGCGCCCGATACTGTAATATTGGCAGGCAGTGTAACCGTACTGGTCCATTTGTAAAGACCAGGTACCAGTGTTTCCCCGCCAATGTTTCCTGTGTTGAGTTCAATAAAATGTGGTGAGGGACGACCTGCCGCATCATCGTATGCCGTTATCATATTTTCAACGGCCGTAGTAAGATTATCAGGGGTTGGGTCTTCCATATCTGCGGCATAAATTCTTCCGCCATCAATCACTTGGGTTGAAGTGGCATAACCGGTTTCATCTGTTAATGAAAACCCTGTAATATAGGATGTAGCTGCGGGACTCAAACCTAAATCGCCTGAAATACTCGTTGTAGGGTTGTTGGTAATGGCGGTTTTGGCCAAAATTACATAATTTTTTGAATCCCTTAAATTTACCACTTCAGGGGATTGGGATGAAAAAGTGGTAAAACTCCAAATAACGCCGGCTGTTAGGGGATTTCCTTCTACATCTTTAGCATTAGTAGACAGGGATGCAGTGTAATCTGAATTGAGTTGTAAGGGCATTTCAGGGATAAAAGTAACCGTTTTTCCGGAATAGGAAACATTGCCCAAAACCGGAGTTGATCCCATGGTGAGGGTAAATGTGCTAGAATCTATTGTTGCCGGATCCATGGCTACACTAAAATCGGCAGTGATTTCTACACTGATATCCACATCAGTGGCGTCGCTTAATGGTACTGTGGATGTTACCTGGGGTCGTTCATCCTGAAGGTCATCATTTTTATCACAACTTGCTATAAATAATACCAGAAGAATGCTCAGGAATGGGAATAATTGTTTTTGTCTCATGTTTAATTAAATTTAATTTATGAATGAATTTCCACATAACAAAGGTAAGTGCATGGGTTTGGGAAATTGTTACATAATGGCAGTAGTTAGTTACATCATTCACGCATTCAATGGCTATAAAATTTTCACCCCTAACGGGGTTTTAGGGGCTTCTATATTTATTGTCAGCAAGAAAACTCAAATTATTTACGTGTGGTTGAAAAGAAAGCGACAAGTGCAAGGCATGCGATAGCTGAAAACAGGAGTCCCGAAGACAATTCGGGATGTCTTTTTTGAATGCAAACATATGCCAGCAATGGGCGTTTCATGAAGGAATTGCAAGTACTGTTTTTTACTCCCAGGGTTTTTCAAATAAAACGGATTTGAGCCGGTTTATCCTTCTGGCTTCAACTTTTACCTGTTTCATATGTCCGTAATTCATAAAAAAGTAGGTAAGGGGATTGTAGAGGTTGCCCAGCATTCTTGTAATTACTGAGGTAATGCTGTAAAAATTTTTCCTTGCACTGATTTTACCCATCTGAAGTTCGTAGGGGGTCATATTTCTGGGTTGAAATACAACCGTATTATGGTCATAGTACTTCCAGTCGGTGGTTGTAAGGCGGTTTTCTTTTTTCAGGTTTTCGTAGACCCTGGTGCCAGGGTAAGGGGTTAACACATTGAAGGATGCAGTGCTTGCTTTGTTTTTTTGCAGAAACGCTACGGTGTCCTTAAAAGTTTCCCTGGTATCATTGTCAAAACCAAAAACCATAGATGCGTGGATAAGTATCCCCATCTTTTTAATTTTTTTCAGGGAACTTTCCAGGTGGGCAATTTCCTTAATCCCCTTTCGCATGGTCTTTAACTGTTCTACCGATACACTCTCAATACCAATGAACAGCGATTTGCACCCACTTTCAGCCGCCAGTTGCAATAGCTCATCGTCCTCCACAAGCAATGAAACAGAGGCCTGTCCGCCCCATTTTATTTTCAGCGGCTTAATGGCTTTGAACAATTCTTTGGCATATTTCTTATGGCCAATGATATTGTCATCCAGAAACAAAAAGCTTTTTGCCCCCGAACGCTTAATATCACGAACGACATTTTCGATGGGGATATGTCTGATTTTTTTGCCGTACAGATCTGTTACACAGCAAAAATCACAGTCGTAAGGGCAACCCCGGGTGGTCATGATGGGAATGATATGAAACTTGCTTTTATTAACAACCGTGCTAAAGTCTTTGGGCACATACTTCTGCAGATTGGGATTGGGGTTGTGGTATTTTCTTTGCAGGCTGTGGTGCTGAAAATCATCGAGTAATGTTTCCCAAACTCCTTCTGCTTCGCCCACAACCACACAATCGGCATGCTGCATGGCTTCGCCGGGAAGGATGGATGGGTGCACTCCGCCCAGTACCACTGTTTTGCCTCTTTTCCTGAATGCTGCACAAAGTTCGTAGGCTCGTGGTGCATTGGCCGTCATGCAGCTAATTCCCACCAAATCACACTCCTGGTCGGGATCAACAAATTCGGATTCTTCTTCAATAATTTTCACTTCATGCCCCGGGGGTGTTAATCCTTCAAGGATGTAAAGGGCAAGCTGTGGTATCATGAGCCATTTATTGGTTCGTTTTTCGTCATCAACGGCAGGTGAGATAAGTAAGATTTTCATTTTTGAAAAACTTATAAGACTTTGAAAACGAGACGTAATACATTATCTGTCAGATAGATGAGCTTTGCCTCGTTTATACTTTTTTGAATGAACTTCAAAAGTAAATTCGATGGAACTCCCCATTGTTACAATTTCCCCAAAAAAAGTTACATAATTCACAGATTATTCGGAATTGGAACATTTGCCCTTTGTCACAAGATGCAGTGTGTTACCCCTATCCATTATCGTCAGTTTTAACTGACGGATAAGAAAGTTCTAAAGAACAGGGGGCTTCAGCCCCATTTTCCTAAAAACATTGAATGGCCTGTTTGCAATGGGGCTGAAGCCCCTAATATAAGGCAATATTCTGCCCCCGCTGGCTAAAGCCAACGGCAATGGATAAGAGTCTGCAAATTAATTGAATAAAAAAAGGACAATGGACAGAATACTCAACTTATCCCTTTCATTATATTCCCCACTGCCCCTATCCATTGCCGTCAGTTTTAACTGATGGAAAGCTGAAACCAGGGAATACCATTTAATAAGTACCTTCTGCTCTGCCACTGGCTTTTTTCTCTTCGCGTTTGGCCTCTTTGGCGGCTCTTTTTTCTTTCAGATTTTTGGCCGGGGCCTTTTTGTCCGACTTCTCGTTTTTACCTTCTTTTGTTTTTGACACTTTTTCTGGGTTTGTAAGGTTGAATAAATTTTCTAAGGTCAATAAAGAACTGTGATGATATACATAATACCCTTTTTTAGTAATGGAATATTGCTGCCATTCCGGTTTCTGTTGGCATCCTGTCAGCAGGAAACACCATTACATGCCCGCCCATTTTTGTTACAAGTTCTCCCATATCGTCGAGCAGGTCATCTACTTTAGGGTTTTGCATATCTTTTTTCTGGGTATTACCCGTTACCAGGTTGGTTACTCTAACCGCAATGATACGGTCGGATTCAATAATCAGGGTTTCAACCCTTCCTTCAACAGCAGCCACTGCAATCTCTTTATAATCATCACTTCCTTTGCCATTTACCTTTGCCTGCATAAATTTTTCGGCCAGATCGTCAAGTTTTTTCAGATACTCAGGTTCCATAATTTCCCATGCCTTTTCAATGAGCTTTTTATTAGCCAGGGTATCGGGGTTTAAGGTAATGCCCTCAGGCAGCAACATTGGATTTTTATTTACCTTTCTGAAAAGACTGTGGTGTTCTGGCAAAGCGGCAAGTATAAGGGGCCACCCTGCAGGTTTTGAATAGGATTCTGCTATTTCACCCGCTACGGCACGAAAAAAACGTTCGGTGTCCTTTTCGGCTTCTTCTTTATATCCACCATGACCGTGATGGGAGCTTCCCTTCCCGGAGCCGCCATAAGATGCAACGGTTAAATGCTTTTCTTTCACATCATCATCGCCTGTCAACTCTGCCCTTGTTTGGGTGATGTCAGCATGAAAATCAACTTCAACCAACGAGTGCTGGTTCCCTTCATAAAGATGTATATCATGGAGACTCAAACCCAATACATGGTAGCGGTCTGTAGATTGCAAATAATGCCTGAGGGGCTTAGTGTGGAAACTATCAGCTACCACGGCCAATTCGGCTACCACAATGGGCAAACCAACGGTTTTAAAAAATCCGGTGGCACAAAACACTCCCAAACCCTCTGATGTATGGTTCCAGAAATCTTTGTCATCAGCCAGTGTTTCCAGGGGCTCAAGAAGTTTACGAGCCTCGGCAGATGAATATTTTAGCAAAAGAGATTCTTCCAGTTGTTTTACAAGGTTCCTGAACCGGATAGGATCCTGTTGATTTTCAGGATGGATACGATGTGCAGGCATATAAATTGAAAGGCAGGGTGACAGTTCTGTTTTCAAAAGCTGCTTTATCAAATCTTTGGTTATTCTTTCCATGATTAATTTTCTTTTAGTTATTATTTTTTCTGAATCGCTCCTCTACTCCGGTGCCTCCGGGCTTTCCTCATTCCATTTATTTATAAATCTCGCGTGACTTTTGGGCTGCATTTTATAGCCGTATTTTTTGGTAAATACCCATGTAAATTCAGCACCAAAAAACAAAATAAGACATGAGTAGGTAACCCACAACAG
>SLQX01000269.1 GCA_007131245.1 Bacteroidales bacterium | reverse complement strand
ATAAAAAGTTACAGTGATCCGGCCGATCTGCCTCCCACAGACCTGGCCATCATCGCCATAGCTGCCAGGTTTGTACCCGATACTGTGCGGGTTCTTACAGAGCAAAAGAGCACCCGTGCTTTTATTATCTTATCTGCAGGCTTCAGCGAAGAAAGTAAAGAGGGGGCCAAACTGGAAAAAGAGGTAACAGATATGGTAAACAAGGTGGGTGGTTCATTGATAGGCCCCAACTGCGTGGGTGTGCTTACCCCCAACCACCACAGCATATTCACCTACCCCATCCCCAGGCTTGATGTCAACGGCTGTGACTTTATTTCAGGCTCGGGAGCCACTGCCTGCTTCATCATGGAAGCGGGTATTCCCAAGGGACTGACTTTTGCCAATGTGTTTTCGGTGGGTAACAGTGCCCAGATGGGTGTGGAAGAGATTGTAAAATACATGGATGAAACTTTCGATCCCCAAAAAAGTTCGAAAGTCAAACTGCTCTATATTGAAAACATCAGCAAACCACAAATGCTTTTGAAGCATGCCTCTTCACTTATCCGCAAAGGATGTAAGATAGCAGCAGTAAAAGCAGGCAGTTCGGATGCCGGCAGTCGAGCTGCATCATCTCACACAGGTGCTTTGGCCAGTTCCGATTCGGCAGTGGATGCCCTGTTCAGAAAAGCGGGTATTGTTCGCTGTTACGGACGGGAGGACCTCATCAGCGTAGCTTCCGTGTTTATGCACCCTGAGCTCAAAGGCAAAAACATTGCTATTATTACCCATGCAGGAGGACCTGCCGTAATGCTCACCGATGCACTGAGTGCAGGAGGGCTTGAAGTTCCCAACATTGACACACCGGCCAGCCGTGAGCTGCTCACGCACCTTTTCCCGGGTTCTTCAGTGGCCAATCCCATCGATTTCCTGGCAACAGGTACAGCCGAACAACTTGGGCTGATTATTGACTATGTGGAAGAAAAGTTCAATAAAATTGATGCCATGGTGGTTATTTTTGGAACACCTGGTCTTTTCCCCGTATTCAATGTTTACCAGGTACTCGATGCAAAAATGAAACAATGCAAAAAACCTATCTACCCGGTACTCCCATCCACCCTTACCGCCAGGGAAGAGGTAGAAGACTTCATTTCCAGGGGAAGAACCAATTTCCCCGATGAAGTAACACTGGGCAATGCCCTGGCACGGGTTTACAATACCCCTGCCCCTGCCCCTGAAAAAGCGAAACTTGCCAAAGCAGATAAGCAGGCCATCCGCCATATTATCGACAATGCACCCGAGGGTTATCTTGAACCGGCATTGGTGCAGCAGCTGCTTGATGCGGCAGGAATACCCCGCGCAGGAGAAGCTGTGGCAAAAACAGCTGAGCAAGCTCAGCAATTTGCCGAAAAGCTCGGGTTCCCCGTAGCCATGAAAGTTGTTGGGCCTGTCCACAAGTCCGACGTGGGAGGTGTTGTGCTCAATGTGAAAGATAGCGACGGGGTTAAACGGGAGTTTGAACGTATGATTCAAATCAAAGACACCACTGCCATCCTCCTTCAGCCCATGCTCTCAGGAACGGAGCTCTTTGCAGGAGCCAAATACGAAGAAAGTTTCGGACACATGGTTCTGTGCGGTATGGGCGGTATCTTTATTGAAGTACTAAAAGACGTTGCACAGGCCCTGGCACCGGTTAACCAGGAGGAGGCACTGAGCATGATCCGCAGCCTGAAAAGCTATAAAATTATTGAAGGCGTTCGCGGCCAGGAAGGCATCAACGAGGAGATGTTTGCGGATGTGCTGGTAGGGTTATCGGCACTACTGGATGCTGCACCCGAAATTTTCGAATTGGACCTCAATCCACTGCTGGGCTCTTCAAGCCAGGTAGTGGCTGTGGATGCCAGGGTAAATATCGTGAAAAAGAAATGATCCTGGCATGCTAAAAAACAGGTAATCACAAGTCTTATAAGACACCCGGGGGTTTCGAAATTTTTGTAACGGAGAACCCGGGTGTTTATCATTTTCCAGGTTTTCTGGTATTTTTCTCATGACGAATTTTCAGACAAAACACAAACCCTTGTTTTTAAACACATTACACAACAACATTCTACTACAATAAAACTCCATAATCTACGATGAAAACAAAAGATCTTTATTTTATGGGCGGGGTGATACTTTTTTTCATGCCCTTTTTCCTGTATACCCCCCTTTTGGAAGCTTATAAGTCCTTTAACCTTCAGCATGGCATGATCATGAGCTTTGTCAAGTTTGCCGTGCTGGCAACCCTTGGAGAAGTAATCGGATTACGCATCAAAACCGGGCAGTATAACCAGCCTGGATTCGGCATCTTACCCAGGGCCTTCGTGTGGGGGGTTATTGGCTTAACCATCCAGCTGGCTTTTATTATATTCTCAACGGGTGCCCCGCAATTTCTCGAGTATGTGGGTTTGGATGGCGCCACTGAAGCTCTTAACGCCAGCGGACTTACGGCCAGTAAAGTATTGGTGGCATTTACCATTAGTGCTACAATGAATCTGATTTACGCCCCTGTGATGATGACCACACACAAAATTACCGACACCCACATTGAAAAACACAACGGAAGTATCAAAGCTATTTTCAGACCCATCCAAATGGGGAAAATTATGGAAGCAATCAACTGGAGGGTACAATGGGACTTTGTTTTTAAGAAAACCATCCCCATGTTCTGGATTCCGGCCCATACCATCACCTTCCTGTTACCCTCCGAATATCGTGTGCTTTTTGCAGCCGTTCTGGGAGTTATGCTTGGTGTATTTTTGGCTATTGCCGTGGTTTTGGGCAAAAAAGCCAAACCTGTTTCCTGAAGTAACAGGCGTTGTTTTTCATTCCCTGGATTACACCTTCCACAAGGCATAACAGTCCTTGAAAAGGGAAGTAATTCCACCTTGCCCTGAAACATGGATTTTATGCCCCGGGATGGTTTATCAATAAAAAAGCCCGGGGCATTTTATTATTCCCGTACCCATTTCCCGTTGTCACATATGTAAGCGAAGTAGCCACACCAAATCATTGCTTTTGGGTTCGTTACCTGTCCGGCTGCCAATTACTTTCTCCTCCCTGAAATTTTTCAAATCCCACACCATAAGCGCCTGGAAAATTTGCCACCCTCAACTAATCAACGCTAAAGAATGTCAAACTTAAGGATATCCAGGCCAATCAGGCCATCATTCGCCGTTTCCACGGCATAACTCCAACAAGAATGCAACCACCTTTAAAACAACACTTTAAAAGATTAGTATTTTTTAAGCAAAATTTGTATTTTTGTTTAAAAGGCAACGAAACTACATGTTTCGCATTCCACAAATACACAATCTGCTTCTATAAAAAACCAACCTACTCACCCAAAACTCACAGCTATGAAAAAAAACTACATCTGCAACCTTGTATGGCTTATGGTGCTGATACCCCTTTGGGGATTCACACAAAATATCAGTCCATTATCAGAAGATTCGGACTGGACCATTGAAGCCATTTACCCCGTAAATGACTATGCCAGCGGCCTTGCCTGGGATGGAGACTATATTTACATAGGAGGATATGGAGGCAACCAGGGAGCGCATATATACCGCTTCGATCCATCAGACGGCAGTCATGAGTTATTCTTTACCGGCCCCCAGGATCAGGCCTTCGGGCTAACCTTCGACGGCGAATACCTGTGGACCATTGACAGGGAGTCACCCTCCTCTACCCCGGCATATGCACTAAAGCTTGACATGGACGGCAATGCAGTTGATCAATTTGACCTCCCCGACCATTATATGTCGGGAATTGCCTTTGATGATGGAAATTTTTGGGTAGCCACCTATTTCCCCAACCCGGGCACCATTTACCACCTTGATGCCAGTGATGACCCGTGGGATACCATTGCCTACTTTGAGCCACCACAAAACCAACCCTGGGATCTTGCACGACAGGATCAATACCTTTGGATTGCCGAATATAATGAATCAAACCTACACCAGGTAGAACTTGATGGAACAATGGTTGAAACCTACCCCGGCTCCAACTATCGCACTTCAGGTGTTGTATACGACGGAAACTTTTTATGGTATGTTTCGCGGGAAAGCAATGGAGATAGTTTTCTTTACAAAGTAAACCTCACCGGAGAAGGGACACCCCAGATTTCGGTTCCCGGTTCATTTGATTTTGCTCATGTAACCATCCATGACACCAAAACATGGGAAATGCCCATCGAAAATACCGGAGAAGGTGATTTGGTGATAAATGATATAATGATTGCTGAAAGTGAACCTTTTTATGCTGAGGAAATTTTTCCCCTTACCATAGAGCCCGGCCAGTCACATGTTGTGGAAATACAATTTGCCCCTTTAGAAATCGGTTTTTACGAATCTACCCTCCTCCTGGAAACCAATGACCCATCCAACCCCCAGGTGGATATTAACCTAAATGGTGTTGGTCTGGCCCCGGAGCCTTACCTGTATACCAACCAGGAAAATATTGATTACGGCGGGGTGAGGTTTAAATCTTCTTCCAGGGAATACCTGTACCTGCAAAATATGGGAAACGGATTACTTGAAATATCAGGCATTCATTTAAGCGACGAATCCTTTTATTTGGGTTACGATGTGGAGTTTCCTATCACCCTCGAACCTGTTGAGAGTATTGAGCTACCCCTTTGGTTTCATCCTTTGGTAACCCTCCTGATTGAAGCCGAAGCCACTGTGATGTACAACCATGACAACTCTCCCCTGGTTATTGATTTATCGGGGACCTCCCAGGATATGGACTACCCGGTTGGAGATGTTCTTTGGGAGCACCAATTTACCGGCAGTTTCGACTACCATGCCAAAGCCATCATGTCCATGCCCGACATCAACCACAATGGATATCAGGATATTCTTGTGGGTACCCGCGACAATACAATCAGAGCTTTTAACGGCAATGCATCTGACGATGCAGACCTGCTATGGGAAATCCAACTGGGTACAGTGGAGTATCCCAAAGCCATGGCACTGGCCAGTGATATCAACGGAGATGGTTTATCTGATATTGTGGTGGGCACTGCCTGGGGCGACCGCGCCGTAACAGCGCTTTCATCGCAAACCGGTGAGGTATTATGGCGTTTTGAAACCAACTTATACGGACAGGGTGGCTGGGTATATATGGTTGACGTAAAGTATGATTACAACGGAAATGGCTATCTCGACGTGTTGGCAGCAACAGGAGACGATGTGGATGGAACAGGACCCAAAAGAGTTTTTTGCCTGGACGGTAAAAACGGAGAAATCATTTGGGAAACCAGTATCAATGCAGCAGCTTATTCGGTTGTGGCGGTAGAGGATTTTACCGGGGATGGCTCCCCCGATGTGGTTGCCGGGGCTTCCAGTCCGACAGATCAAGGCAGGGTTATTGGTATAAATGGCGCTACCGGGGCCATTGAATGGGAATATATCACCCCGGGCACTTCTGTGTGGGCTGTAGAACAAATTTCAGACATCACCGGAAACGGCATCAGTGACCTTATTGCCGGAAGCTTTAATGGAGAATACTTCCTGATGGATATCACAGACGGCTCTGTTGAACATTCGGGAACCCTGGGTAATGTACTTATTTTGGACTTCTGGAAAGCGGGCGACATCAATGGTGATGGTTATGAAGACATTATTCCTGCTTACTCCACCATCAGCAACGCAGTTGCTATTTCCGGGCAAAACGGCGAAATCCTTTGGAGCACAAGTATTTCTGACCAACCATGGAGCATTTCTGTTTTGAGAGATATCACCGGCGATGGGATCAACGATGTTGCCGTAGGGACCCTGTTTCAAAACAACAACGTATACTTCCTGGATGGTAGTGATGGGGAAATTATTGATATTGTTCCTTTTGCTTCGGCCGTTGATGCCATCGGCAATATTCCCGACATTACGGGCGATAACTCCGTGGAAGTGATTGCCGGAGGCAGAGATGGATACCTGGCAGTACTGTCGGGAGGCCTGGGAGTTGATGCACCAAAATACACCATCAACTTTGAAGTAAAGGACACCCTGGGCAACCCGCTTAAGGAGACCCTTATGCATATTACCCAAACCGGGCACAGGATGTATACGGACACAGCAGGGCAGGCAGCCATAGCCTTGTATCAGGGCAATTACGATTTTTTGGCAAAAAAACAGGGGTTCATAACGGGAACAGGGACCTTTGAAGTGCAGAATGAGGAGCTGTTTATCGAAGTAACCCTTATCGAAGGGGTAGAAGAATTTATGGTTACCTTTGACGTAACAGATGATCAGCAACCACCCCAGCCACTGGAAGAAGTGGCAATAACTGTTTCCATGAAGGAAGTCACCCTGTTTACTGATGAAAACGGATTGGCTGAGATACAGCTGGAACCAGGCATATATGACTTTACAGCCAAAAAAGATCATTTTTTCCCATATGATAACTCCTTTGAAGTGGTGGATGAAAACCTACAAATCAGTTTTGCCATGCAATCTGACGACACCTATGTGCAATCGCTGAATCATCCCTACCTATCCAGGGCTTACTGCTATCCCAATCCCTTTACTGATTACACACAGATTATTTTTTCTCTTGTAAAGGATACAGAGGTTTCTTTTACCTTTTACGACAGTAACGGGAGGGTTGTTAAAAGAACTCAAAACCAACGCTTCCCGGCAGGAGAACATGAATATTACTGGAACGGCAGCCGGAAAGACGGATCTTTGCTGGGCCAGGGCTTATATTTCTTTGAAATTAAAACAGGTGACAAAGTATTCAGAGACAGGGTAATTATCCTGAGAAAATAGACCTCTGAAACGTTTTTCTGAACGGCAGCAAACAGTGTGACTGATTTTCCCTGCAGGAATTGAAGGTAACTGTTTGCTGCTGTTTGCTTTCCCATCTACTCTATAATGAAAAAATTTGGAATTTTCCCCTTTCAAGCCAGCAAGCAACCCTAATGCTTATGCAGACTGCTTATAAATAGATGCAGAAAGGAAGTTTACCGTGGGGTAAATCATTTTTTCTTTATTTTAGTGCAACGGAAAACAATCCATTATATATAAACCAAAGGGAAGATTTCCCCTCTCACAAACCGCTCCGACAGCAGCCATTCCACCGGAAAACAACAGGAAATTATGAGTGACCCATCCAGAGAAAAAGCAAATAAACCACCCGGAAAAGAATTATCGGGAATTGATCGCAGAAAATTTATCAAGTTGAGCACCCTCCTTGGCGGGGGTGTAATTTTGTCGGGAGCACTACCTGGTTGCCTGGGCAATCTGAAAGACAGCACAGCAGAGATTATTGAGCAGCAGGGAGATACGCTGGTAGTCAGGGCTGCCTGCCCTGGTCACAATTGCGGAGGACGCTGCCTTTTGAAAGTACACATCAAAAACGGGGAGGTGCTGCGTATCGAAACCGATGATCGCCCCACAGACACTTTAGAAGATCCACAACTCCGGGCCTGCATTCGCGGAAGAGCCTATCGCCGGCGACAAAACCACCCTGACCGCTTGCAATATCCCATGAAAAGAACCGGGGAAAGAGGGGAAGGAAAATTTGAGCGCATCTCATGGGATGAAGCCCTGGACACCCTGGCTTCGCAAATACAGAGAGTCAAAAAAACCTATGGCAACTCCGCTATCCTGGTGCCTTATGGAACCGGCAGTTACAACCAGATAAACGGACGGCAAACGGCTGCCCGCTTAATCAATTTGCTGGGAGGCTCACTGGGGTATTACAACAGCTATAGCTGGGCCTGTATATCAAGGGCCACCCCCTATGTGTATGGCACTTCGGTAACGGGCAACCAGCGACAAGACTGGGTAAACAGCAAGTATATTATCATGTGGGGCTGGAACCCGGCCGAGATGCGCGATGGCACCAACAGCGAATTCTTTATCAAAAAGGCCCGCGAAACAGGCGCCAGGGTTATTTGCATCGACCCACGCATGAGCATGAGTGCCGTGGCATTGGCCGATGAATGGATACCCATCCGCCCCGGTACGGATGTAGCCATGATGAGCGCCATGGCTTACACCATTATTACAGAGAACCTGCATGACACAGACTTTATCAAACGCTGCTGCTCTGGCTTCGACCCATCGCAAATGCCCCAGGGGTGTGAGGATGAAGAAAGCTACTCGGACTATATCCTGGGCACCAAAGACGGGGTAGCCAAAACCCCTGAATGGGCAGAAAACATTTGCAGTGTGCCGGCAGAAACCATTGCTCGCATTGCCAGAGAATATGCTACAAATAAACCTTCGGTACTTTACCAGGGATATGGCATGCAAAGGCGTGCTTATGGCGAACAGGTTGTGATAGCCGGCTGCGCCCTTCCTGCCATTACCGGCAACGTGGGAGTAGCTGGAGGATGGGCTGGCGGTCTTGCTTTACAGGCGGATGATGGTGGCCCCTTCTGGAACGTCTTTCCAACAGGCAGAAACCCTGTAAAAACTTCTATCCCGGTTTTCCTGTGGACCGAAGCCATCCTAAGAGGCAAACAAATGGGTCCTGAAGACGGCGTAAGAGGGGCAGAAAAACTGGACAATAACATCAAACTTATCTGGAATGTGGCTTCCAACATCCTTATCAACCAACATGCTGATACCAACCGATCGGCAGCCATCCTCAAAGACACAGAGAAAGTTGAATTTATTGCCGTGCAAGACCAGTTTATGACCCCCACGGCAAAATTTGCAGACCTGATTCTGCCCGTCTGCACCCAAATGGAAACCTGGGGGCTGCAGGATGGCTGGAAATATGGTGATGAGGTAATCATCGGACCTCAGTTGGCTGAGCCCCCCCATGAAACTAAAAGTGATTACCAGATATGTGCTGAGCTGGCCCGGAGATTTGGGAAAAAGGAAGAATATACACAGGGAAGAGATGAGCGACAATGGATTGAATGGGCTGTAGAGAGGTATCAAAACACACGTTTCCCCGAAATGCCTGGTTTAAATAAAATGGAAAAAAAGAATAAAGGCGTTTACTCCACCCCCATTGACAAACCAGCCATCGCCTTTGCAAAATTCCGGGGAAATCCGCAAAAACACCCTCTGAACACCCCGACCGGCAAAGTGGAGCTTTTCTCCAAAAGGCTTTATGATATGGGCAAGCCAGATACCATTCCCCCTGTGCCTAAGTACATCCAGGAGTGGGAAAGCCCGTTTGGTGAAGAAGCTGACCAATATCCACTCCAGGCCCTGGGGCATCACTACATGTCGCGGGTGCATTCCACCCACGATGGCATTGACTGGCTGGAGGAGGCCTTTCCTCAAAGGATATTTATCAACCCCCTGGATGCAAAGAAACGTGGTATCAACGATGGTGACCAGGTGCTGGTTTATAACGACCGTGGAAAAATTCAGATTCCATGCCGGGTAACCCCCAAGATCATGCCCGGGGTGATAAACATACCCCAGGGTGCATGGTGGAAACCCGACAAGGACGGAACAGACCGCAGGGGAAATATCAATGTACTTACCTCACACAAATGGACGCCCCTGGCTTTTGGCAATGCACAACACACCATCATGGTAGAAGCCAAAAAAGCCGGCAAGCAAAACACCATCACATGATGAACACCTAAACACAGATTTATACTGGATATTAAAAAGAAAATATAAACAATTCAATTATGGCAAAAAAGCAGTGGGCCTTTTACTTTGATGCATCCCAGTGCAGTGGTTGCAAAACCTGCCAGGTGGCCTGCAAGGACAAGCATAACCTCCCAATGGGCATACGCTGGAGAAAAGTTTTCGAGGTGGGTGGCGGACATTGGGAAAAAAATGATGAAAAATGGGTATCACACATACGGTCGTACAATATTTCCATGGCGTGCAACCATTGTGAGGAACCCATATGCATGGCCAAATGCCCCAACAAAGCCATCTACAAAAATGGTGAGGGGCTGGTGCTCATTGATGAGAAAAAATGTATGGGTTGCAGGTATTGTGCCTGGGCATGCCCTTACGGAGCCCTACAACTACACCCTGATACCGGTAAAATGACCAAATGCACCTTTTGCGAGGATTACCTGGCCAAAGGGCAGTTACCCTCCTGTGTGACTTCCTGCCCCATGCGTGTGCTGGAAGCCGGAGAGTTAGAGGTAGTCAGGAAAAGGTACGGAGGTAAAGCAGAGATGTTTCCTCTTCCCCCTGTAAATCATACAAAGCCAGCCCTTGTCATAACACCCCACAAATCATTCGATGTAAGTATCCGCTGGGAAGTATTAAACAAAGAGGAGGTACAAAATGCATAATTCAGAATGGTCACTGGTATTTTTCACCCTGATGAGTCAACTCTCAGCAGGGGTGATAGTTTGTGTATTTATCTTTTCAAACTTCAGCAGGGCCAACCACGACAAATGGCCGCTATTTTTGAAAAGAACCACCTTGATTGCCACAAGTTTTATGTTTATAGCTGCATTGTTTTCTTTTTTTCACCTTGCTTCGCCCCTTGCCTCGGTTTACGCTTTAAGCAATCTACAAAGCTCCTGGCTGAGCCGCGAAATCCTGATGGTGGGTGTTTTCACAGCAACTTTGGTTATAACAACCTTTTACACCATCAAAACCCGGGGAGAAGGGAAGTGGATTCGAATGATGTTGCTGGTATCATCCATTGCAGGACTGCTCCTGGTATTTTCTATTGGTAAAGTTTATATGATCTCCACGGTACCCCCCTGGAATACTCCTGCAACACTTTTATCATTTTATGTGACTACATTTTTGCTGGGAGCAAGCTTAGTTATGGCCTTATTTTACCAGGTTTTCTGTGCAAAGAGCAAAAAAAACCGGAACCCACTGACAGCGTCTTTCCCGGTTCTGAAAATTTTTACAGGAATTATTCTGTTGGCTGTCATTGCTCAACTTATCAATACCCTCTTTGTCAGCCCTGCAGATCTGGGTGCAAACATTGCTTTTCTGCCTGCAAACATGGGGAACACCCCGGCCTTTACCACATGGATTTTCTGGCCACTGGCTATGGGTTTGTTGATTCGCAACCTTTATTTCTCAACACCAGCTTATCGATTAGAAACAGGACTGTTTTACCTGGTGTTCGTATTGCTATTTGTTGGCGAATTCTCATCCAGGATGCTCTTTTATGACGCTTATTTCCGGGTGGGCGTCTAAAACAGATATGGCGTTTATGTGCTATGTATTACAAAAAAAAGAGCTGCCTTATCCACAAAGGCAGCTCTTTTTTTTAAAATATATCTGGAAAGGGT
>SLQX01000126.1 GCA_007131245.1 Bacteroidales bacterium | reverse complement strand
GGTGGTTTCTCAGCAGCTACCGATTCCTTGAATCTCGCCAAACGCCGACGGTCCACTACATTCTCATTGGTGAGACTATGCATTTTTTCGGTCGTCCGGTCGGCCTCATCCTGCACCGCTTCGTACTGGGGATGCACCCTGAAGTCCTTGAGGGCTTCCGCTTCTTTGTTCACTTGGGATTCGAGTTGAACACGCTCTGCCTCAAGCTCACCAACCGTACCCCAGACTCCCTCCATCGCGCCGGTCTTGATGGCATCTTCAATTGCTTTTACGCCCTTTTCCTGATCCCTCAGTTCTTGCCACTTGGAGGCATTCTTCCAGTTGAGACCAAGTAGATATGCCGTATGGAGTTGAACGTCCCACGGTTGCTGTTGACGAGCGTGTCGAAACGGTTCTACGTAGGCATCGACGCCACGTCGAATGAAGTATGAGATCAGACTTCGATAGGTGGGCTTGTACTTCGGTGCGTCGCTGGCGCGTGGCGCTCCAAATAAGGCCCAGCCAAGGAGCGTCTTCCAGCGCTCCAAGTTAAACACGCGCGCGCCAGTGTCCTTGTCGGTTTCCGGTTGCTCAATCCATCCGGAAGTATCTCCGTTGATAACGAAGCGGTTCGGCATATCGATAGCGCGCGTAACTTTTACACGATTATCTGCAAGCGTAATCTCCACCGTAAATTCCCATCCCGCCAAGGGCTCGATAATCAGTCCTTTCCCTCTAGTCACGCGAGAGCCAAGACAAAAGTCTATGATCTCGATGAGAGTTGTTTTCCCGAGCCCGTTACGGGTGTCCTTTTGCGTGGAGGTTTCGGTGCGTTCCGCCAAGATTACATTCAACCCACGTCCGAACTGCACCGGGTGGAAAGAACTGCGATTAGCGGTGATGCTGTGAATCATCGTTCCACCCGCGCGATCAGGCCGTTCTCCAGCGTAATGGCCCCGGTAATGTGAAGCATGTCGAGCGCCAACACAAACCGTTCAAACGTTCCAACTGGCGTATGCTCACGAACAGACTCCCACAAGCTGGTCACAGTCTGCGGCCTTCCGGTTCGCTTCAAAATCACGGCCCCTACGCCGATTAGCGATTGATCCTGTGATATATGCTTAGAGGGAAGGATCATTTCTCAAACACCTCGCATGCTTCAAACAGATAGACCAGAACAGCTAGCCCGGCACATTGCTTTGCTTGCTCCCTGAATCCGCGCTGGGCGAATCGACACATTAAATCGAAAAGATCGTCACCGGCATGACCCTCGCGTTTCAATCGGTAGTACTCCTCTAGAAATCCCGCCTTTAACCGTTCCGGAAAGTCAGGGTCCGTTTGCGCTACACTTTCAACAAAGGCTCCGACTTCACGTGAAACACTAAGCCCCATTGTGACGATTGTCCTGGCGCCATTGCCTAACTCGTTCTTTTTGAGTTTGTCCTCAGGGGGAATGAGCGAGAAGCCATCAATTGCCTGTTGTGGGTTTATTTGCATGATCCACTGCGTAGCTTCTTCAAGTTCTGGAAATCCAACTCCGTAAAACGCCTCGGTAACTGCGTCACGGACTTTCTGCTCGTGATCCTTCTTGAGTGCTTGAAGGCGGTCTACTGGATAATCCTTTTCGCCTTGCGGAATGGTGTCGATCTTCGTGTGGCATGTCCCGCAGAGATAGATCAGGTTACTATAGTGGTTCCGATCTTCCGTCGTCATGTTCGGATCATATCGAGCCGATTTCTTAGCTTTTCCTTTGCCGCCGTGTTCGCCGGCGATATGAGCAGCTTCACCAACGTTTATTGGGTCACCATTTTCGCTATCCGGCGATAGCTCCCTGCCACAATCCGGGAGCGCGCAGCGATCGCCGCTACGGTAGGCCAGTAGAAGTTTTGTTGGATACGAAACACTCATGTATCGAGAGCCTTTTATTTCAGCCGAAATTGATCATGGGGCTAACGTCTATGCTAAGCGGCGCGGCCACTGAGCCAGCCCGGCTTTGCCGGCCCGGAGCTTACCCCGCGTCCGCTTGAGCATTTTGTTGGGCCGCTAGTCCTCAAGCTTTGCGAGATGCGGAACTGTTGCTCTAATCGTAGCCTTCAACTCATTTGCTGCTTCTCCGGGATTCTCAGGCTCCCACAAAATAGTATGTAGATGATTAGTGTCGAAGTGCGTTTTCTTTTGGTCGAAAACTGATCTCTCGCACGTATATATGACTGGCTTTCCGAGCCCCTCAGCGAATCCGGCTTCCCAGTATGCACCAAGATTTGCATCTGTTAAATCCGCAACAAGAAAGGCCGATTTCCTTATCTCGACTCGTAGTTTCTCGTCTATTAAACCAGCCCGACGAACTTCGTCCAGGCGTATGAGGTCAAATCCAGCCTCGAGCACCGCCGGTTTAAAATAGTCAGTAAATATTGTTGTTAGCTGAGTGTTACCAAATGCCATCGCCATAAACGCAGTATGCCCTCTGGTAGATCCCCTTCGAAGGACATGAACACGTTCCCAGCCCTTAAGAGTTAAACGTACGGATATATCCTCGCTTGACTCATAATGCTCAACAAACTCACCATCCACTAAGTGCCGAATGATAAAGTCTACGGCATCTTCATCGACAGCTCCCGCCTGAGCTGCAGCTTCAAGGTATCGAAATGAAACTTCCTGGCCCAAAACCTTGCTTTCATCAGCAAACCAAAGCAACAGATTGTCAACCTGTGCGGCTGGCTCCGGTAGGACCGACCTTTCCCGTACACTTTTGAGCAACTCTCGATCAATCTGTGGAGGTCGAGGACCCCCCTGAGCTCGACGGATAAGATGAGACAAGATGGCCGGCAAGAACGGATCGCTATCACGCATTGCCTCAAAATCAAGAGCTGCCATTTGAGTTATTGCAAATCTCCCGCAACGCTCGCAATCC
>SLQX01000037.1 GCA_007131245.1 Bacteroidales bacterium | reverse complement strand
GTTTCTCCTTTTCTTCTTCCGAAAAATCGGCTATTTTGCCCAGCTCTTCGGTGGTTTGTTTAGCGGTGGCATACATGGTATCCATCAAATCGTCGGCGTCTACCACTGTACCCTCGCGCGATTTCATTTTTCCGCCCGGAAGTTCTACCATACCATACGAAAGGTGGTAAACACTATCTGCATAGGGTTTTTCCAGTTTCTGCAATACTTTTTTCAGTACATCAAAATGGTAGTTTTGTTCATTTCCTACTACATATATCATTTGGGATGCACTGTAATCATCAAAACGAAGTTGTGCTGTGCCAATATCTTGTGTCATGTATACCGATGTGCCGTCGGCGCGTAGTAAAAGTTTTTCATCCAGCCCCTGGTCTGACAGGTTGGCCCATACAGAGCCATCATCCTTCTGAAAAAAAACACCCTGGCTGAGACCTTCCATGACAATATCCTTGCCCAGCAGGTAGGTGTCCGATTCGTAGTAAATTTTATCAAAGCTGACACCCAGTCTTTGGTACGTACTGTCAAAACCTTTGTAAACCCACTTGTTCATCATTTTCCACACTTTCACCGTTTCGGGGTCTCGGGCTTCCCATTTGCGCAGCAGCTCCCGGGCTTCCTGCATCAGGGGAGCGTCGTTGCGTGCCATATCATCTTCCAGGTTATGGGCTTCCTTGAGTGCAAGAGCTTCCTTTTTGAGCTCCTTTTCAAATTTTACATAATAATCTCCAACCAGCTTGTCCCCCTTTTTACCCGATGATTCGGGTGTTTCGCCATTGCCCCACTTTATCCAGGCGAGCATGGATTTGCAGATATGAATCCCCCGGTCATTGACCAGGTTTACCTTTCGGGTGGGATGTCCGGCAGCTTCAATGATTTGGGCTACCGAGTAGCCCAGCAGGTTGTTTCGGATATGACCCAGGTGCAAAGGTTTGTTGGTGTTGGGTGAAGAGTATTCTACAACAACCGGGTTGGGTTTTTCTGTTTTCTGAAATCCAAAAGATTGATTTTGGTACTCCTCCTGCAAAAACTGTAACCAGTACTCATCTTTAAATACAAGGTTCAGGAATCCTTTAATCACATTGTAGCTTTCCAGTTCATGGATGTTTTTCACCAGGTCTTCACCAATGAGGTTTGCCGTTTCATCGGGTGATTTTCGTGTAAGTTTTAAAAAGGGAAAAACCACCAGGGTGAAATCACCATCAAAGTCTTTGCGTGTGGGTTGCAATGCTATCTTTTCAGCGTCGGGCTTTTGACCTGAAATATTTTCCAGGGCCTGGAAAACCCTGTCTTTTATCTTTTGTTCAATCCTCATTTGATTTGTTATTTAAAAGTGCAAAGATACAAGAACCCCAAATAATGTGGTGAAAAGGTTAAAAGAAATTGGTAAAGCCTCAAGAGTTATTCACCGTTGGTTGAAAAAATATTTTGGGCTGGGGTAATACTTTTACAAAAAATATGTAGGTTTGTGAGGTTTTTTAAACAACAAATAGTAACCCTAAAAATAGCAAAACACATGAGCGATAAGAAGAATGTAATTATTATCGGTGCTGCCGGGCGTGATTTTCACAATTTTAATACCTATTTCCGCGGCAATGCCAATTACAATGTAGTGGCTTTTACAGCTGCCCAGATTCCCGATATAGATGGAAAGAAATATCCCACTGAGCTGGCCGGGGATCTTTACCCGGATGGTATTCCTATTGTTGCTGAGGAAGAGTTAACCAATCTGATAGAAAAATACAAAGTTGACGAATGTGTATTTTCGTACAGCGATATTTCTTACCAGCAAGTGATGAATCTTGCCTCAGTAATTAATGCTGCCGGAGCCGATTTTAAACTTCTTGGTCTTGAATCCACCATGCTGAAGTCGACCAAGCCGGTTATTGCAACAGGTGCAGTAAGAACTGGTGGAGGTAAGAGTGAAGCTTCCCGTAGGATTGTAGATGTTTTAAGAGATCATGGGTTGAAGGTAGTTGCTATTCGTCACCCCATGCCTTATGGAGATTTGGTAAAACAAGCTGTTCAGCGGTTTGCTACCATTGATGATTTGAAAAAGCATGAATGTACCATTGAGGAAATGGAAGAGTATGAGCCGCATGTGGTGCGCGATACTATTATTTACTCCGGTATCGATTATGAAGCCATCCTGCGTGAAGCAGAAAAAGAGGACTGTGATGTAATACTTTGGGATGGTGGAAACAATGACTTCCCGTTTATTAAGCCCGACCTGATGATTACAATGGTTGACCCGCAGCGTGCCGGCCATGAGCTCAATTATTATCCCGGAGAAACCACCCTTCGCCTGGCCGATGTGGTTGTGGTGAATAAGATAGAAAGCGCCGACTTAAAAGACCTTCAGATAGTACGTGATAATGTGGCCAAAGTTGTTCCCCATGCAAAGGTTGTAGATGCATGCTCGCCCACTTTCGTTGATAAGCCTGAACTTATCAGGGGCAAGCGCGTATTGGTGATTGAGGAAGGACCCACTGTTACTCATGGTGAAATTAAGTATGGTTATGGCAGTATCACCGCTCAAAAATTTGGTGCTGCAGAATTGGTTGACCCCAAGCCTTACGCTGTTGGCAAACTCAAGGAGACCTTTGACCATTATCCCGAACTGGGTCCTGTTTTGCCTTCTATGGGTTACAGCCCCCAGCAGGTGAAAGACCTGGAAGCCACTATCGAAAAAACACCCTGCGACCTGGTACTTATTGCCACCCCCATTGATATCAACAGGATAATTAAAATAAATAAACCCACAGTGAAAATTGGTTATGAGTTGCAGGAGATTGGAAAGCCTGACCTTTGCGATACTATTTGCGACTTCCTTAAGAAAAAAGACCTGGTTGACAAAAACTGTGGTTGTAAATAACCTTTTAAAAAGCGGCTTTTTAGCCGCTT
>SLQX01000141.1 GCA_007131245.1 Bacteroidales bacterium | reverse complement strand
TCTTTGGTTAAATGTTCCATAATAAATTTTCTGTTCGGGGAAGATTCCCGGTTTTTAATAGATTTAAATTCAAAATTTAAATCCATTGATTAAATATGACTGGTGATTGCTGTTATTAAGGTTTCTTTTTGTTGAACTCCCACAAAACGCTCCACTTGTTCACCATCTTTATACAATATGAGAGTTGGGATATTACGCACGCCATTAGAGCTGGCCGAGCGAGGGTTTTCATCCACATCAAGTTTGGCGATGGTTGCCTTATCTCCTATTTCTATGGCAACTTCTTCTAAAATGGGGTTTTGAATACGGCATGGAGGGCACCATTCTGCCCAAAAATCTACCAATACAACTCCATTGGAAATTTTTTGAGAAAACACACCATCGGTAATATGGATAACTTTACTGTCTTCTGGTGCCACTGCTGCACTGGTAGAGTTATCGTTACCAGCATTACCATTGGTAAATACCATAATGGATCCCATGGCTACAAGAATGACAATTAAACCAACCAGAAGAGGCTGTATTTTCTGCATAACAGTGCTTTTAGTTTTAGCTTTTTTGTTTTTCATAATAATTATTTTTTAGAATATATACTCTTTGTAGTATCTGCTTGCTATCGTAAAACTGATTTTTTTGTGATTAAGTATTTCATAAAGAACATTGGTAACAAGGAAAATGTTCATGGCTAATAACACACTGAATAACAGAAACATAAAACATCTACAAAGTGCAATACAGTTAATAATTAACGCTGCTTTAGTTTCAACCAGTTTTTCAGTTTGCAAATATATGTAATTATGTAGATATTTCAAAGTTATTTTTTGTTAACCTCTGTTATGTAGAGATTTACGATGTATTCCTGCTTGAACAATAAAGAACAATGTTACCCAGGAGGAATATATTCATTATCATCCCAGTAATACTGCAACATCTATTTCGTAATTTGGGTGTTTATACGAATACAGGAATCATTATTTTTTATAATCTTTGTATTCTTTGATTGGTTAAACATACATACTAATGGCATCTTTTTTGAACAACTTCATTTATCTCTTTATTATCAACCATTCAGTCCATCCTAAAAATCCAACAGCATGAAACATACACCAACAAACATCAAATCTTTTAGTTTTTTTCCGGGATTGATAACTCTTACCATCCTGCTGCTGGCAGGTATCAGCTTATCCTCGTGTGATGAGGATGGAAATTTCCTGTTTCCTCTGACAGAAGCTGAAATAGCCGAGGGACTAAAAGAAGCTTTAAAGGTAGGCATTGATCATTCAGTTGAAAAAACTAACCAAACTAACGGTTATTATGGTAATCCACTCATTAAGATTCACTGGCCCCAAGAAGCCTCCGGAGCTTACAGCTACATAGAAAGTAATATTTCATACTTGCAGCCTCTTTTGGACGAAGTGGTTTTGCTTATGAACCGGGGTGCAGAAAATGCCTCAGAAAAAGCACTTACCATATTTATTGATGCCATTACCAGTATAACTATCACAGATGCCAGGAATATTCTCCACGGAGATGATAATGCTGCAACTGTGTTTTTGAATGAGAGAACCTTCGACCATTTATATGACGCCTTCAAGCCTGATATCCACCAAGCCCTGGAAGGTGTTGGGGCTGCTACCATATGGTCTGAAATAACCAGTGTTTACAACCCTTATGCATCCTTAAATCCTTCGTTAGACCCTATCAATACCGACTTATCAGATTATACCACCAGGAAAGCACTGGACGGATTATTTCTGCTTGTGGAGGAGGAAGAATTAAAGATACGCACAGACCCTGTTGCCCGGATAAATGATATTTTAAAAAGGGTTTTCGGTACTCTTGATAAATAAGACCAATCCCACTAATAGATAGAAACAATTAAAAAAAGGCACTTTGCAGAACAAAGTGCCTTTTTGTATATATTCTTTGGGTTTTCTTATTCAATTCCTGAAAAGTGCTTCATAAACTGAACTCTTTGTAAAACAGCTGGGTTTTCGGATTTTTGGTGGCTCATCTTGCCCCTGAAATCACTAATTTTTTCAAAGTTGTTTTTCTGCATCCAGTGCTCTAACTCATCAATAATCAAAGGAATTTGATCAAATCCATTTTTATAAAGGGTGCTACATATTTGCACTGCTTTGGCTCCGGCAAGCAATTGCTTGATAACTCCCCTGCCATCATGAACCCCGGTGGAGGCACAAAGATCGGCCTGAACCCTGCCAGCCAGGATAGCAATCCACCGCAATGAAGTGGAAATCTCTTCAGGTGTGCTGTATAAATTACCTGGCTTCACTGAAAACTTCTCAATATCGATATCGGGGTTGTAAAATCGATTGAAAAGTACAAGCCCATCAACCCCAGTCCAGGAAAGACGCTTTACCATTTCTGCCAATCCGGAAAAGTGATAGGAAATTTTCAAAGAAACAGGAATTTTAATCTGCTCTTTTACTTTTTCAATGATATCAAAATAAATCTGTTCGGTTTCATCGCCCTTTCTTTCAATATCGGCAGGCAATATAAAAACATTGAGCTCCAGGGCGTCCGCGCCTGCCTTTTCGATTTCTTTGGCAAATGCCGGCCATTCATTGGCCGAAACACAATTGATACTGGCAATTACCGGTATGGTAAGTTTGCTTTTGGCACTTTTTAGCAGATTCAGGTATTCCTCAAGGGTTTGAGCGCGTGAATAGTTACGGATGTAGTCATCGGCCTCGGTATAAGCTGCCTGGGCTTCTTCGTGAGAAAATATTTTCCTAATCTCAACCTTAATCTGTTCTTCAAAAAGAGACTTCAAAACTACAGCCCCGGCTCCTTTTTCTTCGATAGTCATTAAGTTGTCCAAATTGCGGGTTAACCCGGAGCTTCCTATTATTACAGGATTCTTAAGCTTTAATCCCATGTAAGTAGTT
>SLQX01000088.1 GCA_007131245.1 Bacteroidales bacterium | reverse complement strand
TGGGAGCAAGGGTTGTTACCATCAGTGGACCCGATGGATACGTATATGACCCCGATGGTATTTCAGGCGAAAAAATCGACTATCTGCTGGAGCTTCGCGCTTCCAACCAGGATATTGTTAAGCCCTATGCGGATGAATTCCCCAATGCCCAGTTTTATGAAGGGAAACGCCCCTGGGAAGTTAAGTGTGACGTGGCTCTGCCTTGCGCCATTCAAAATGAACTTAACGAGCAAGATGCACAAAACCTCCTGAACAACGGCGTATTGTGCGTTTCTGAAGGTGCAAACATGCCCTGCACCCCTGAAGCCATGGAGTTGTTCCTCAAAGCCAAAATTCTTTATGGCCCGGGTAAAGCATCCAATGCAGGTGGTGTAGCAACATCTGGCCTGGAACAAACCCAGAACGCCATGAAGCTTAACTGGACTGCGGAAGAAGTGGAAGAAAAGCTTCACCAGATCATGATCAACATCCACTCTGCCTGCGTCAAATATGGCAAAGATGAAGAAGGCTATGTAAACTATGTTAAAGGTTCTAACGTAGCAGGATTCATTAAAGTTGCTGATGCCATGATTGACCAGGGAGTTATCTAAAATTTCCCGGAATTATTCCGGTACAGATATTTATTCAAAAAAGCTGCTCACATGGTTGGGCAGCTTTTTTATTTTAGAAACAGCGTTGAAATATCCTGCGCCTTTATTAATTTTACATATAGAGCAGGTTTGATAATCATATAGTCTTAACAATCTAAAGATTGACACAGAACTCCATAAAACCCTTTTTTTTTCCTAATTTTGCGCAATTTTTGGGATGTAAGATGAGTGAAGGATAAAATACATTACCAGGGGGTATACTCCCCAACCAGCTAACAAAGTACAAAGACTTATTCGTTGGTGCTATAAAACCGTTCATTTAGGACATCACCTTACGTAAAGTCTGTAACAAGAGAATAAAATGGCAAGGGATGGTCAAAGTAAAGATTAACCCACGATTATCAGGAGCGAAAAGCTATTAAAATTATCAAAAAGTCTATTATTTTTAATATAATCACTACATTGTTTGCAAAAGATTTAGAACATCCGGTCTTTAAACTGGTATCCCAAGTGCTGCCACAAATGGGTTGTGAGGCCTGGGTTGTGGGAGGATGGGTCCGTGACTTGTTGCTTGGCAGACCATCAAAGGACATAGATATAGTGGTAGAAGGCAGTGGCATTGAGCTCGCCCAAAAAATTGCCGGTGAATTGCCGGGTGGTCAAAAACTGAAAGTATTCAAAAATTTTGGCACGGCTATGCTTCGTATCGATGACTGGGAAATTGAGTTTGTAGGAACACGCAAAGAATCCTATCGGAGCAATTCAAGAAAACCAATCGTGGAAGATGGAACCTTCCGGGAAGACATCAGCCGGCGCGACTTCACCATCAACAGTATGGCAATCAGCCTTGGTAAGAAAAACTTTGGCAGCCTGGAAGACCTTTATGGTGGCCTGGAAGACTTGCAAAAAAAACAAATTCGCACCCCATTGGACCCGGAGATCACCTATTCGGATGACCCGCTGCGAATGATGCGTGCCATTCGGTTTGCGGCACAGTTGAACTTTAAAATCGATGCTGCATCCTTTGAAGCCATCTGCAAAAATAATTCACGCATCAAAATTGTATCCATTGAGCGCACCATGGACGAATTCAACAAAATAATGCGCTCGCCTCATCCAGCCAAAGGTCTTAAATTGCTGAAAAAAGCCGGGTTGCTCAAAGAGTTTTTCCCCGAGCTCAATGCCATGCAGGGGGTTGAGGTAGTTAGTGGCAAAGCCCACAAAGACAACTTTTATCATTCGCTGCAGGTGCTTGAAAATCTCTCACAAAGATCAGACAACCTTTGGCTGCGCTGGGCGGCCTTGCTTCATGATGTAGGCAAACCCCGCACCAAACAATTTGATGAAAAAGCAGGCTGGACTTTTCATGGCCACGAGTTTGTGGGTGCAAAAATGGTACCTGGTATTTTTAAAAAACTTCGTCTGCCCCAGGATGAAAAAATGAAGTATGTGCAAAAACTCGTTTTACTTCACCTGAGGCCCATTGTACTCAGCGAAAGCATTGTTACAGATTCTGCAGTACGCCGCTTACTGTTTGAAGCAGGAGATGATATTGACGACTTAATGACTTTGTGCGAGGCAGATATTACCAGTGCCAACAAACAAAAAGTAAAGCGCTATCTCAGGAATTTTGAATTGGTAAGGCAAAAACTTCAGGAAATTGAAGAAAAAGACAAAATACGCAACTGGCAGCCCCCTGTAACCGGATTAGATATCATGGAAACCTTTAACATGGGACCGGGAAAAGAGGTAGGAATCATCAAAACTGCCATCCGTGAAGCTATTCTGGATGGGATCATCCCCAATGAAAGAGAAGCCGCTCTGCAATATATGCTCCAGGAAGGCAAAAAACTGGGCCTTACCCCTGTCAAAGATGTAAATTAATCCGTAAATTTGTTACTGACAAACGATTTTTTTATTCATGGCCTTAAAAACCAGGGCCCAATTTTTTTCAAAACAGGCTTTATTTTTAGAATACTATGAGGGCAAAGCCAGCTTAAAACGGAATAAGAACAATACAACCAGCTGTATATTTTATGTTTACTTACAGATTTAAAATGGGTTTTGAGGAGAGTGAAACCTTCTCCCGGGATATTGAATTAAAGTCGGATCAAACTTTCTGGGATTTTTATACCATTATAGCAAACAACCTGGCATTGGACCAGGAAAAACCTGCGTCATTTTATCTTTCTGACCACAGGTACAGAAAGCACCGGGAAATTGTCCGTCCCATGGACTTATCAGAAAGTGAGCAACCAAATACGGAAGCGCCCAAAAAACTCATTATGGATCAATGCACCCTGAGTGATTATATTGATGATCCCCATCAACGGTTTTTATTTGTATTTGACCCGGATAAAGAGTGGAACTTTTTCATTGAGTTGTTTAAAATATCACCATCCAATAAGGAGGAGGAATACCCCAGGGTTGCAGCAAGCAAAGGCCCTATTCCCAGAGAGTTGAGAAAAAAAGTCATCGATGTCCAAAAAGCAAATCAGAAAGAAGCGGAGCTGGAAGATGACAATGAATTTGACCCCCCCCAGCTAGAAGACCACCCAGAGCGGGAAGATGAGTTATTAGACACTGATGAATTTGATCAAATTGATAATTCGCGAATGGACAACCCCGACAGCGAGATAAACAGCAACCATGAGGGTAAATAAGCCCCAGAAAACCCTGGTTGTTCTCACAGGACCAACGGCAGTAGGCAAAACGGAAACCAGCATCAGGATAGCACAAAAACTGGAGGCTGAAATCATTTCAGCAGATGCCCGCCAGTTTTACAAAGAGCTAAAAATTGGTACTGCAGCACCCACACCAACTGAACTGTCCCAAGTTACCCATCACTTGACAGGCCATCTTTCTGTTTTTGATTATTACAATGCCAGCCTTTTTGAAAAGCATGCCCTGCAAATCCTTGAAAAACTATTTCAAAAATCAGATTATGCAATCCTAACCGGTGGCTCAGGACTGTATATTGATACCCTTTGCTATGGTATTGGCCCCCTGCCCGACATTGACCCCAACATTCGCAGTCAGGTAAAGGCGATGTACCACCAGCAGGGCATTGAAGCATTGCAAGAGCATTTGAAACAAGTGGACCCAGCCTACTATGATGAAGTAGATATTTCCAACCCCAATCGCATGATGCGAGGGCTGGAAACCTACCTCTCTACGGGAAAAAAGTTTTCCGAATTACGGCAAAACACCAGGGTATCACGCCCTTTTCAGATCAAAAAAATTATCCTAAACCGGCCACGGAAGGAGCTCTTTGACAGAATAGAATTAAGAACAGAACAAATGATAAAGGAGGGTCTCACCGAGGAGGCTTTAAAGTTTTTTAAATACCGACACCTTAACGCTCTAAACACCGTGGGCTACAAAGAAATTTATGCATGGCTGGGAAACAGATGGGATATGGCCACAGCAAAAGAAAAAATCAAAACACATACCCGCCGCTATGCCAAAAGGCAGATTACCTGGTTTAAGAGGTATGAAAATGCAAAATGGTTTTTACCCTCAGAGATAAAAACCATTCTTGCACACATTCAAAATTTTTAATTGTGTCGAATATGACACCAGAGTCCATCTACTGCATACTTTTTAAATACTTATAAAGTTCACTATCAGTAGTCAGGATAAGACTTGTTTTCTCATCAAGTGTATTTTCCAGGGCTTCCAGCGACCTAAGGAAAGCATATAAGTCACGGGCAGCAGCGGAACGGTTATAAGCACTGGCATAGATTGTAGTAGCTTCTGCATCTGCTCTACCCCGGATTATTTCTGCTTCACGATGGGCTTCAGACTGTATTTCAGCCAAATCGCGTTCTTTGTTACCCTCAATCCTGAGGGCTTCGCCCTCACCTTCAGAACGAAACTGGTCGGCAATTCGATTTCGTTCACTGATCATCCTGTCATATACATTCTCACGTACCTCATCCACGTAGTTCATACGCTTAAACCGAAAATCCAGAACCCTGATTCCCAGGTCGGCCGTCCTCTCATTGGCACGATCCAGGATAGTGCTTTCAATGTGGGCCCGCCCTACTGATATTTCCTCCAGCTCCTCAATATCCTCAAGGTATTCATCATAAATTTCCGGGGTACGATTGGTGGATCTTACCAGGTCGATCAGTTCATTGCTGGCCACAGCATTACGGGTTTCCCCGTCAAGTATATCATCCAGCCTGGATTGTCCGGAGCGCTCATCACGCAAACGGATAAAAAACTGTAAAGGATTGGTGATTTCCCAACGGGCATAGGTATCAACAAATATAAACTTTTTGTCTTCGGTAGGCACCTGATTGGGATCTCCATCCCATTTAAGATATCGCTTGTCAAAATACTGCACTTTTTGAATAATGGGTACTTTAAAATTGACACCAGGTTCTGTTCGTGCCTCTCCCACAGGTTTACCAAACTGGGTGATAATGGCCTGCTGCGTTTCATCCAAAATAAAAAAGCTATTAAAACCAATAATGCCAATCACAGCTATTACGATGATAATGATAATATTCTTTGTTTTCATTGTGTTTCTATTTTACATTCATTTACTATTCATATAAGCATACTTGGATCATAAGTCTGATCAAGGCTGAAGAGTTTCCTTACCAATATTTAATAGTGGCAATACATTGGTACCATCCTCATCCACAATTATTTTATTACCCAGCTCAGGCAAAATTCTTTCTATTGTTTCCAGGTACAAACGCTGTTTTGTAACCCGGGGTGCCCTGATATACTCGGCATAAACAGAATTAAACCTTTCGGCTTCTCCTTGTGCCCTGTTTACGCGATTCAGCGCATAACCATTGGCCCTTTCTATGGTTTCAAAGGCTTCGCCCCGTGCACGGGGTATTACCCGGTTGTACTCAGATTCAGCTTGGTTGATAAGGGTTTCACGTTGTTGTTGAGCCTGGTTGACGGCATTAAAAGATGGTTTTACCGACTCGGGGGGATTCACATCCTGAAGTACCACCTGGTCAATACGTATCCCATTCTCATATTCTATGCACATTTCCTGCAACAAGACCTCAACCGTGGAGGCCACTTCCTGGCGACCAACCGTAAGAACCTCATTGACCGTCCGATCACCTACAATTTTTCGCATGGCTGCCTCTGACATATCATGAAGTGCATCTTCAGCATCTCTTACCCTGAATAAATACTGGTAAGAGTCTACAATACGGTATTGCACAACCCACTCCACATCGGCCAGGTTTAGATCGCCGGTAAGCATCAAAGATTCATCAGAATATTCACCGGTGGCATACCGGGTACGGGTGTCTGCATGCTCAGTGCGAAAGCCAAATTCCTGCTTAAGCTGCCTTTGTACAGGAATTTTATACATCTTTTCTATACCAATGGGTAAAATAAAATTCAGCCCGGGCTGCAATGTTCTGTTGTACTTACCAAACTGCACTACAACACCCTCTTCTTCCGGGCCAACGGTTTTCACCGATGTAAAAGCAATTACTAATAATACCAGTACAATAACGACTTTTTTGATATTTTTCTTTAGCATATCGGTATAGTACTGCACTTGTTCTTCAGGAGTTCTCATTTTTTCCAGTTTTATAAATTGTTAGACTTATGGCTGCAAGGTATAACAAAAATAATTACTGGCAAAGGCGTATGCTTAAAAAACCCCTCCTAGATAAAAGGAAGGAAAAACAGAGACTATGTAAAAAATGTTTATTTTTGAAACATGATCATAGGAATAGATATCGGTGGAAGCACCACCAAAATTGTTGGAGCCAGGGGTAATGAGCTTTTGGCTCCCTTATCAGTTGAAGCCAGCGATCCCGTGGCATCTGCATCTGGCGCACTGGGAAAATTTTTAAACCACAATGAGCTTTCCTTAAGCGACATTGAGCTAATACGCATGACAGGTGCGGGTGCCAGCTTTATCGGGCAAAACATCCTGGGTATTCCGGTTGTGAAAGTGGAAGAGTTTATGGCACTGGGATATGGAGGGCTCTATTTATCAGAGCTTAAAAATGCGGTGATTGTGAGCATGGGGACAGGCACAGCCATTGTGAAAGCCCATAGCAAATGCATCTCCCATATTGGCGGAACAGGAGTAGGCGGAGGCACCATTCTGGGCTTATCCAAAGCCATGCTTAATCTTTCCGACTTCGACAACATTGTATCCCTGGCTGAAAGCGGAGACCTGAGCCTGGTTGATTTAAGCATCAGCGACATTACACAAGGAGACATTGGCAACCTCCCCCCCACCCTTACAGCTTCAAATTTTGGGAAAATGAGCGATAAAGCTGGAAAAAACGATCTGCTTAGAGCTATACTAAACATGGTTTTTCAAACAATTGGCATGATGGCTGTTTTGGCGGCCAGGGTAGAAAAAGACAAAAACATTGTATTGTCAGGCAAATTGGTTCAGGTGCCACAAGCTCAAAAAACCTTTTCCGAATTATCGAAATTGTACGGGGTAAAATTTCACACCCCCAGGCACGCTGAATATTGCACCGCTATTGGGGCGGCCATAAGCCACAACGACAAAGGGTAGCAACAAATTAACCCCTGCTCATCAGGCACAACGTCACTTATGCCCCTTTTTGCCGGACATGCCTGTAATTTGGAGTTTTCACCTGCAGATAAAAAACCAATAGCAAATTATAAACACATGAAGGATCTTATCATTCGGAAATACCAACCGGCCGATTATTCAGCGGTACTCGACATCTGGCTTAAAACCGGGCTTGGTGGTCCCCAGCGTGGGGATAACCAAAAAACTATAGAAAAAAGCATTAAACTGGGGGGCATGCTACTTGTAGCTGAAATCAAAAATGGACATGTGGTAGCCACATCATGGATGACTTTTGATGGAAGGCGATTACACCTTCATCACTTTGGTGTGTTACCAAAATACCAGCAACAAGGTATTGGAAGAATGCTTGCAATGGAATCCATCCAGGTTGCCAAACGTAAAAATATACAAATGAAACTGGAAGTCCACCGAAGCAATAGGCATGCCATCGAATTGTATAAAAAACTGGGATTTAACTACCTGGGAGATTACCTGGTCTATATAATGCGCGATTACTCTGAAGTATAAAAACAGTCCCGACCCATACCATTCCCATAAAATTTCCGACTTTCCAAAAATAAACAAGCGTACATTTAGTAAACAGCGTACCTAAATATGCACTCTGGCAGCCAAACTTTTCAAATTCATTTTTTGCTGTTATCCAATGTGGGATCTTTTCATTTATACAGAACTTTCGGCAGTTTTTAATATTTTTGCAACAGGAAAATCAAAGAAAAAATTACATTACCAACAGAGCCCCAAAAAACAAGCGATTATGTCAGGACATAGCAAGTGGTCAACCATCAAACGCAAAAAAGCGGCACTGGATGCCAAGCGTTCCAAAATATTTTCCTCAGTAATCAAGGAGATAAGTGTAGCTGTAAAGGAAAGCGGACCTGACCCGGATGCCAACCCCCGACTACGACTGGCCATTGCCAATGCAAAGGGTGTAAACATGCCCAAAGACAACATCCAGAGAGCCATTACCAAAGCAGGAGATAAAAACGCAGCCACCTTCCAGGAAGTAACCTATGAAGGATATGCGCCCTATGGTGTAGGTATATATGTAGAATGCCTGACTGACAATATTCAGCGAACAGTCGCAGCAGTTCGTTCTTACTTTAATAAATACAACGGCAAACTGGAGAAAAACGGCTCCCTGGATTTTATTTTTGACAGGAAAGGGGTATTCTCTGTTCCTCCCATTGAAATGGATGAAGATGAATTCATGATGGAAGTTATTGATGCCGGAGCAGAAGATGTGGAGAAGGAAGATGGCTATTTTTCCATTTATACTGCAATGGAAGACTTTGGCCCCATGCAAAAAAAATTGGAGCAAATGGGTATTGAAGCACAAAGCCAAGAGCTACAAAGGATCCCCAAAACAACGGTGAAACTAGATAAAGAAGAGGCTTTAAAAGTATTGAGGCTTGTGGATGTTATTGAAGAAGATGACGATGTGCAAAATGTTTTTCACAACCTTGAGCTTACCGACGAAATCATGCAAGAAATTGGGTAAAAGGGCAAACACCCTTAATCTTCAACAAACATTTGTTAAACATACATAACAAACTTTTACCCCCCCCCTTATAACCACAAGTGGTTATTTTTATTGCCTGAAAGGCAAGGCTTGACATACAGCCTGGATAACCAAACCGGTTTGTTAAAACACCATTCTGAAAAGCAAATATTTTTAACAGTGATGATTCATGTATGAAGATTTAACTGTTAAATCTAAATATCTACAGAACTAATTTTACTTTTTCTTTTTTACTAAAGCAATAACCCGTATATTCATATCCGTATATTTACGTATTTAACTTTAATCAAAAACCCTTTTAATATCAGTGTTTTGCCGAATAATATATAAGAAAGTCAATAAACAACTCTAAGGGTTTACCGACAAAATAAATAAGGGCAAAACGCTATTTTTTTCGGTCAAATAAATTGTTATATTTGATTAACAAGCAAGATTAAACACTAAAACCGAAAAAAATAATCAAAATGTTAAAATCAGTAACCTTTTTCAATAAACTTAAAAAACTGGAGACCCATTATCAGATAAACCTGAAATGGCTCCTGTATTTTATTGAGTTTTTAATAGTTGTTTTTACCATACCACTCTCATATGCGATTACTCGTGTAATATTTAATCATTTTGGCATTGCCTGGGATTTCAATATTTACCAGTTTGGGTTTTTCAGCTTTTTCCTGGTATTTTTCTGGTTTGTACTCTCACAAGTTACATCCATGGCTATGCTGCCCAGAGCTCAAAGGTATATTAGTGCTGGTCTGATCTTTTTGAGGGGTTACTTTTTAATCTACATCAGTCTAATGGTTGTTAAATTTGCATTGGGCCTGACAGCTATTCCCTCCACCCTGATATTCATTAATGTACATCTGGCTTTTATTTTTACACTTGGACTCAGGATACTAACCATCCATTTCCTGCGAGTCTACCGTACTGACGGCTATAACCTTCGCAACATTGTGATAATTGGAGACGCCTGCTCCCATGAATTCATTGACAAACTCAACGAACAGAAAGACTGGGGATTTAAAATCCGGGCCATCATTACCAAATCCAACCTTTTAAGGAAAAAGTTTGGAGATGAAATCCCCATCATCGCTGGCACAGAAAATATCAGTTATATCCTGGAAAGCCAGATAGTAGATGAAGTGTTTTACTGTAAGAAAAACATAGACCAGGGCGAGGTGCGAAAAATCATTAAAGACTCCAATGAAATCGGAGTTGTTTTCAGGGTGCAAACGGCTACTTCCACTCTCGCCCCTGAGCGTGTTCAGCTAAAAACAGTCAATGATGCCGGCAAACTCACCCTGGTAGATATTCCATCACGCAAGCTGGCCCATGACATCAAAACCATTACCGATGTGTTCTTTTCTTCAACAGCTATCATCTTGCTTTCTCCCTTTCTATTACTCATAGCAATGGTGGTAAAACTTACATCCAGGGGGCCTGCTCTCTTTGCCCAGGAAAGAGTGGGTTTAAGGGGAAGAAAGTTTAAGCTATACAAGTTCAGAACCATGCGGGAAGATGCCGAGCAAATGCTGGAAAAGCTCAGAGCCCAAAATGAAATGGACGGACCCACTTTTAAACTGAAAAACGACCCACGGATTACCCCTGTGGGCAAATTCCTCAGGAAAACAGGGCTGGATGAGCTGCCCCAACTTTATAATGTTGCCCGCGGTGAAATGTCGCTTATTGGCCCCCGCCCACCACTGGAATCAGAAGTTCAGCAATACCAACGTTGGCAGCTCAGAAGACTTTCGGTAAAGCCGGGCATCTCATGTACCTGGCAAATTATGCCCCACCGAAACGATATAAAATTTGAGAAGTGGATGCGAATGGACCTGAACTATATCGACAATTGGTCGCTAACCAAAGATGTTCGGTTAATCTTTAAAACCATTTCAGCTTTGCTCTTTGCAACGGGTAGATAGTTTAGCTGAAACAAAAGATGCTCATCTCAATAGGCCGGAAAAGTAAAAAATCTTTTCTGGCCTGTTTTTTCTACATAGCTTTCCTGAAAATTGACTCTCCAGGTAAATGCATAAATAAGGTTTAATGGCAAAAAGTCACAAACCTATTCAACTAAACCCAGGGAAGAATAACTACACCATAATAGACCAAAGCCAGGCTTTCCCTGATAATACCGTAATACTTTTTTTGAGGTGAATCACTAAAACCAGGGTCATGGGAGCTAATGACTCCTACATCTGTATATTGGCCAAGCAAACGATTATAAGTAAGCCAGGTTCGCCTGGAATGATAATCCATACTTACTACATTGATACCTGCTGGCTGCAGACCATTAGTTTCCATCCATTGTTTCAGCGCCATTGCATTACCAAAGGTTCGTCTCTTTCTTTTAAAATTATTGGTTACCGCAATTACCTCATCCGTTGTCAATCCCCGGTCCAGGAAATAATAAGAAGCCTGTTCAGCATAAGAATGGGCTGTCACGTTCCAACGATATTTTCCCATGGGTCTCCCCCTATCTAGCATCATATCCGCATAATCCAGGATCAGGCTTTTTCCATTGAGCGTAAGGGATTGGATAAACAGGTTCCGATCCCCCCCATCATCAACCTTATCATTATCATATTGTACCATTACTGAATCAATATCCTGTAAATCACCGTTCCATTTAACAGAAAAAGAACCCTGATTTTCAGTAGTGTAATAATCTGTAACAGGATGATCATTCACCCAAAACACAAAATGAGCCGAATCCTTTTTACCCAATGTACTGGTTATATGCATCTCAAAAATCTGCTCCTCATCATACAAACCCCTATTCCTATATAAACTGTCATGTGGATAAAAGATTAAATAGGAGTTAATATACAAGGTAACCCCTTCCTGAAGTCTGCTTCCTGTAATCAGCATAAAATCATAGTTTCCATATGTAAACTCATCATATGCCTTCCTTAATCCCTGGTCAGGAATCCATCCCTCCACAACCAAAACATTCGCTACTGCCCGTCGATCCAAAGTCAGATAGTTTGGCATGAACGTAAAGAACAACAAACCTGTAATACTCAAAAATAAAACAAATACTACAAGTAGCCTCAAATACCGCATGATAAAATTATTTGTAAAATCATCGTTCATGGCTCTTCTTTTGAGAATTCGTTTCTGGCATATTAGTTCTGCTATGCGGTAATCCTTTTTTACAATCATGTTTCATGTTACCCCGGCAATAACATATAGCAAAAAACATGCTGCAAGGCAAACCTGGCAGCTTATATACGAAAACTTCACTCAATTAGTCAGCAAAATTGTCTTTGCAAATGTAATCGTTAAATCATAATGCATAAAACCAACAAAAGCATCTGTCAGCCATAAAAACAGAAACCCTGGAAGCCTATGCACTCAAAATCAAGGATTTTACCAAGTAAAAAAACATTTTTAGTCTACAAAAAAAACAAATCTATAGAAACGTTGTTTTACATTTTTGTTGATACAATAACAGATAACTGTAAAACCTAACTTAAATCATCGTGACGGCTGTAAAAAACAGGGACAACACAATGAAAAAAACCTTCTTCAATGTACAAATTCATGCATTCACCCGGGAAGATGTTTTCAATAAATGTGATACATTTCTTCAAAACAAAAGGCCGCACACACTTTATTTTTTAAATGCTCATTGCTTTAATATTGCACAAAAAAACCCTCATTACTATAAAGCACTTGAAGAAGCTGACTTATTGCTGAACGACGGAATAGGCTTAAAGATTGCATCTTATTTTAGCAAGGTTCGTTTCAAAGAAAACTTGAATGGCACCGATTTGATTCCCCAAATTCTTACTTTTGCAGCCCAAAAAGGGAAAAGCATTTATTTTTTGGGGAGCAAGCCAGGCATTGCAGAAAAAGCCGCCCAGGTAGCCAGAGAAAAAACGAAACAATTAAAAATAGCCGGTTTTAGTTCAGGCTATTTTAATAAATCTGATGAGCCAAAAATCATAGAATCTATCAACACATCAGGAGCAGATATCCTGGTGTTGGGCATGGGAGTCCCAAGACAGGAGTTGTGGGCTCATGAAAATAAAAAACAGTTTACCAATGTAAAATTAATTATAGCCGGAGGAGCGATCCTGGATTTTATTTCAGGTGAAGTGAGCCGCGCCCCAAAATGGATGAGAAAAGCAGGAATGGAATGGATTTATCGTTTGCTCCTGGAACCCAAACGCATGTGGAAAAGATATGTGGCAGGAAATTTTATTTTTTTCTACCACGTCCTGGCTCTCGCACTAAAACAGCGCTGATAGCTGGTCGATTTAAGTAATGTAAATCGTACAAAATTTAAAATCCATTATTTAAAGTGAAACGCATCATATTATTCAGATACCATAATAATTTTGATAGGAATAAGAAGCTTTTGAAGTTTTACAAATACCTTAATCCGGGCATTGACATATATGGCCTTTATGGAGGACCGGAAGAGTTATTTACTGAATCTTCGCAGGTTTTAGGTGAAGTATTGAACCACAATTACCTATTAAGACATGAAAACCCCGAATGGAACTGGAAAAACAGTGACATGAGTTTCCAGCAATGGTACAATCATGTTGGGCACAATATTGATTTTGACATGATGCATGTTGTAGAACACGATCTATTTTACTTTGACTCCCTGGATGCATTATTTAGCCATGTCCCCCACAATGCTCTGGCTCTTACGGGAGTGACGCCTTTAAAGAATATTGAGAAGAAATGGTACTGGACCCGCAGCCCACAAAACAAAGAGTGGAAAATGCTTATGGATTATTTTATCCGGGAATATGGCTATAAGGATTTGCCTATAGCAACTTTGGGGCCTGGAACAAGTCTCCCCAGGTCCTTTCTGGAAGCTATCAAGAACATCAAAATACCCGATTTGTCCAATGATGAAACAAGGTTACCCCTGTTGGCACAAATCAACAACTTCCCTATATATGATACCGGGTTTTTCAGAAAATGGTTTTCAGATAAGGAATACAGGTTCTTCAACGCAAACAGGTTTGTGATAAACCTGAATACCATTGAAAAACAATTGCAGTTAAAAAATGGAAGAAGAGCATTTCATCCTTGCAACCAAGATTATTCATCGGAAAAACTTATGGAGTTGCATCAATTAACAAACAAAAAGCGACAAGGCTGGTTTGCAAAAGTCATATGGGGTGCCAAATAAGTATGATTGCACTGGTATAAAGTACCGCATATAACCCTGAAGTTTAGCTATAACGAATAGATACAACGAACTTAACACCACTGGCAACGGCACCAGTTCTTTCAAACAATTTCGGATAATAAATAAACTGTTAAAAACACTCACAAATCAACATCATTAAAACGAATATCAAACCTATGAGTAAAAAAGTAGCATTAATATCAGGTATAACCGGCCAGGATGGTTCTTATTTAACCGAACTTCTTCTTGAGAAAGGATATGACGTACACGGAATCATAAGAAGAGCCAGTTCATTCAACACGTTCCGTATCGATCACATATATCATCAAAAAGATTTACTTGACAAACGATTTTTTCTGCATTATGGCGATTTAACAGACTCCAGCAACCTAAACCGCTTGGTGGAAAAGATAAAACCTGATGAAATATACAACCTGGGGGCCCAAAGTCATGTGCAGGTTTCATTTGAAGTTCCCGAATACACAGCAGAGGTTGACGGAGTTGGTACCCTGAGATTCCTGGATGCCATTAAAGAGACAGGGATTCAAACAAAGTTTTACCAGGCATCCACTTCCGAGCTATACGGCAAGGTTCAACAGGTTCCCCAAACCGAAAATACACCCTTCTACCCCAGGAGCCCTTATGCTGTTGCCAAGCTTTATGCCTACTGGATTGTGGTCAACTACCGTGAAGCGTATGACCTTTTTGCCTGCAACGGGATATTGTTTAATCATGAAAGCGAAAGAAGAGGCAAAACATTTGTAACCCGAAAAATCAGTGTGGCAGTGGCCCGCATCATGGCAGGGCTTGAAAATAAGCTTTTACTTGGAAACCTGGACGCAAAAAGAGACTGGGGCTATGCACCAGAGTATGTGGAGGGGATGTGGCGAATGCTTCAGGTGGACACCCCCGAAGATTTTGTTTTGGCAACCAATGAAACCCATACCGTGAGAGAATTTGTGGAAGAGGCATTTGGCTTTTTTGGTGAAGAAATCATCTGGCAGGGAAGTGGTAAAGAAGAAACCGGAAAATTAAAATCATCAGGGAAAGAGGTTGTGGGTATCAACCCAAGGTACTTCAGACCTACCGAAGTAGAACTACTTATTGGCGATTACTCCAAAGCCAAAAAGAAACTGGGCTGGCAACCCAAAACAAAATTCAAAGACCTTGTCAGGACAATGGTTGAAGCTGATTACAAAAAGGCTATCCAAAAAAACAGATGACTATAACCGATCCGATTATGGGAAAATACAAAAAAATATTTATTGCAGGTCATAAAGGAATGGTTGGTTCTGCCATAAAAAGAAACCTAAACCTTAAAGGGTACGAAAACATTTTGGCACGCACATCCAATGAACTGGATCTTAGAAACCAGCCTGAGGTAGACGCCTTTTTCAGTAAGGAAAAACCAAACCTGGTCATTCTGGCAGCTGCCAAAGTTGGGGGTATTGTTGCCAACAACACTTACAGGGCTGAGTTTATTTACGAAAACCTTATGATACAGAACAATGTAATCCATGCATCATGGAAGTATGGTGTAGATAAACTTCTTTTCCTGGGCAGTTCATGCATTTACCCCAAACATGCCCCCCAGCCACTAAAGGAAGAATACTTGCTTACCGGCCCGCTTGAATATACCAATGAACCTTATGCCATTGCCAAAATTGCTGGGATAAAAATGTGCGAAAGCTATTTCAAACAATACGGTAGCAACTTTATCTCGGTAATGCCAACCAACCTTTATGGGCCCAACGACAATTACGATCTGGAAAAATCGCACGTATTGCCTGCATTAATCCGAAAAATGCACCTGGGGAAATGCCTGGAGAACAACGACTGGCCAACCATTGCCCAAGACTTAAACAAAAACCCCATTGGTGAACTTGTCAAAGACAGTAAAAAAAAGGATATCATTCAAACTTTAGCCAGGCTGGGCATACATTACAAGGACAACGAAGGATCAAAGCCCACTGTTTCTATTAGCCTGTGGGGAAGTGGCAAGGTTTACCGGGAATTTTTACATGTGGATGACATGGCAGATGCCTGCGTGCACATCATACTTAATACCAGTGGTGAGGAACTTTATAACCAGCTAAAACAAACACACATTAATATTGGCACCGGGGAAGATATTACCATCAAAGAGCTGGCCGAAAAAGTGAAAGAAATTACCGGTTTCAGGGGAGAGTTAGCATGGGATACATCCAAACCAGACGGAACACCCAAAAAACAACTGGATGTCTCTTTATTAAACTCCCTGAACTGGAAGTACACTATTCATCTGGAACAAGGGATTCGGGATGTTTATAATGCATACAGGCAGTATAGTTAAATGATTTTTCCAATATTCTTAAGCACTATAAAAAAGTAGAGGGGTTGCGACAGATTAGATAATTGGTTTACTGGGCCTGATCCTTTTTATAAGGTTTTATATTATACTTATCCTATTCTGACCATAGTGCCGGGGTATGTCAATTTGGGAATAGCTTGATTCGGCAACCCAATGCCCCTGTTTTCCTTACCTTTTTTGCAATCGTTTGCCTGTTGGATACCTTTTCCCAATACCCTATTAGGTATACCAGTCATCCATTCGGCATGGACTTCTAAGCCCTAAGCATACTGATGTTAAACCTTGGCCTGCGGAAACTTACAAGACCAAAACATCGTTTTTGGGGAATGATCGTCCTAATCTGGTTTCTCATACAGCTTTTCCCGTTATACCCTATAATACCTACCTACTTCATTGCATATCTACCACTCCGTGAAAGATATTCAACCCGACATCAACCCATGCATTTTTTTCTAGGAGATATCACTTAGTTAAAAGCGGCAAAATCACCTAAACCTATTCAAAATATATAATATATCTTTACCTGCATACACTGCTGATTCAGCAGATGAGCCGCATAGGCAATAGCTAAACGCTCATGATAAAATATTGATGTTTTGTGGGATAATGCTTTTTTCACAAAACCCAATTTCGGTTCACAAAACCAAATTTCTGGTTTTAACCACCGTTTTCAGGGTAGCTTACAAAAACTAAAGTGTTAATCAGGTAAGTTGAAATAGTTCACATCATGAATTCACAAAACAATTATTTGCACACCTTAAAATCCACCTTTTACTATGAAAGACCATTTTTTTTAACACCGCCGGGCAAATAGAGCTAAACAATTTAAAGCTCCTCATTATTATACGCTCAATCAGAAGAGCATGCATTTTAACACCAACCTTATTTTCAGAATACCACTTTAACCGCACCACAATTACTGATTTATTAATAATAAGAAAATGAAAACCAACAAAATATCAACCACTAGTTTTCCAACAATAAGTATCCTTCTATTTCTTTTAGTAAGTTTTTCTAACGCAAACGCCAATTGCCCCCCCTATGATATACCCACCATTGCCTCTGCAGAAGACTTTAATAATATAGTTTACATTGATCCATCTGGCAGTAATGGCGATGGAAGTATAGAAAACCCTTACAATACCTTACAAGGTCTGGACATAGAACCCCATACAGCCTATTTAATAAAAAGAGGCACTGTATTGCATGAAAACATTAATAAAGTGTGGGACAATAACCTGGTAGGTGCCTATGGTCAAGGTCCCAAACCAATTATTGAATCGACACCCGATTCACAGTTTGTTATTCCACAACATTCCAGGCACACCACTTTCCGTAATTTGCATATTACCAAATCAGGTAGTGGCGGGTATGACGGTATTGTCAGCTTTGGCTCACCCAATGTTGACGACTACGCTGACACCCACGATATTACCATTGCTTACTGCAAAGTAGTGGGGAAAAACGATGATACGGGATACTATCCGCGAACCGGTCTGGGGTATCATGGCACTAATATTACTATCTACAACAACGAAATTGCTTACTTCAGAAACAATGGCTCTGGCATTGGTGGTCATAATATCAAAGTTATCAGAAACTGGTACCATAAAATTAATATGGATGGTGAAGACTCTAATGAGTCAACTGGTGATATCATCCAGTCCATCTATCTGTACAACGAATTAAAAGACTTTTACATGGCTGGAAATATCCTTGACAAGAGCAATGCCATTTGGAAGTATGGTTTAATGCTTAACTATTCACTTTCTGACGGTGATAAAGCAGAAAATATCGTTGTGGAAAACAACACATTTTATGCACCCAAAATTGGCCGGGGTGGTGCTGCGGTTCGCTGGGTAGCAGGACCTGATGCCATTTTCAGAAAAAATGTGGTCAATGGTATTGGACTGGAATTTCCCATTGACACCTATGACGGCCATGCCAACAGGCCTGAGCCCTATGGCATCAGAGATAATCATATCTTAAGAGAAGAGGGTAAACTGGTGGTTCATAATGGGGCTGAACTCAATGAAACCAACCAAAGGTTTTACTCACAAAACGAATACGAAACTTTTCTTGACCAAAACCCTCATCTGGAATTGTATGGCTCCGACATTGACACCAACGATCTGTTTACTCCGGTATGCCACGACAACCCTTCTTTCACGGTTACTTTTGATGTAAAAAATGAAGAGGGAGCCAATATTGAGAATGCACAAATTACCCTTGGCAACCTGTCTCAACCCCAGGGAGAATATACTTTTGATAATGTAGCGGAAGGGAATTATGATTTTGAAGTTACAGCAACCGGTTATGATGATATTTCACAAACAGATTTATCCATAAATGAGAACACGGTAATCCAAGTCGTGATGACCCCCACCAGCGTGCCTACCCACGATCTGAACTTCAACATCAATTGCATCGAGGGAAACACCATCGACAATGCGGTCATTACGCTAAATGGTGTAACTTATGATCCTGGCAACTACAATTTCGCTGATCTGGAAGAGGATACCTATACATATAGCATCACTGCACCCGATCACGAGGAAGTTGCGCAAACAATAATTACACTTGAAAACAATCTGACAGTGCAGGTGAATATGACTCCCCTGCCACCAGAAACTTACTCCGTTTCATTTGTGGTTGAAAGTCTGGAAGGCGTAAGCATTAACGATGCCATTGTCAATTTTGACGGTAACGCCAACCCTACCGGTGACTATACTTTTGAAGAAGTCGTTGAAGGATATTACGACTACCATGTCAGCGCAACGGGGTTTGAAGATATTTCCTCACAGGGGGTTTTGGTGGATGAGGACACCACCCTGGAAGTTGTCATGACTCCCCTGCCACCAGAAACTTACACAGTCAGTTTTCACATTACAGGTTCAGGTGGTAGCGAGATAAGTAATGCCGTAATTACCTTTAACAACCTGACCAATGAGCCCGGCGATTACTCATATTCAGGCATTTCCGTAGGGAATTACCTGTACACTGTTTCTGCTCCCGGATACCAGGAAGCTCCTGAAGCAGAAGTAAATGTAACAGGGGACACTACCATTTCTGTAGAGATGAATCCTGAGCCACAACCCACTTTTACAGTGACATTTGATATTACAGATGAAGAGGACAACCAACTTACAGAAGCCACAGTTACCTTTGATGATAACACCAACCCTCCAGGAGATTATAATATATCAGGCGTTGAAGAAGGTATTTATGAATACCAGGTATCTAAAACAGGTTATCTCCCCACAGAAGTAACCATACTGGAAGTATCGGAAAATACCATGGTTTCTGTAACATTAATTAAAGAGTTCACTATCCACACCATTTCATTAAACGCAGAACCTACACAGGGAGGAACACTTTCCGGTGCAGGGGAATACCATCAGGGAGAAACAACAGTATTGACAGCAAGCCCCAACCAGGGTTATTATTTTGATAACTGGACATTCGAAAGCGGAGAAGTTTTATCCTCAGACAACATCATAGAATATGTGGTAGAATCAGATAAAACTATTACGGCAAACTTCTTAAAACAGGAACATGAGGTAACTTTGGTAGCCTCACCCACAGATGCCGGAGAGGTATACGGAGAAGGTATTTATAATTACAATGATACCATCAGGGTAACAGCAATACCTTACTCAGGGTATACATTTTCACACTGGACAATTGGAGACAATATCGTCTCAACAGAATCAGTATATTTGATTTCAGTTCAGCAGTCTGTTGAACTTACAGCACATTTTAAGCCCGCTGAACAAATTGTTTTAATTGAAACCCAAGCCACTCCCAATGGATTAGGGTTTGTAACAGGTGGTGGAGAATATGTTCATGGCAATAATGTTATGCTTGAAGCCGTCCCTTCACAAAGTGGTTTCCCATTCCGGGGTTGGTTTGTAGATGGCGAATACATCCACAACAATCCCATCTATGAATTTACTGCAACAGAAAACAAAACGGTGGAGGCCCTCTTTAGACGTTCCGGGGGTAACTTTAATGTAAATGCTTTCTATAGTCAACCTAAAGATCAAAGGAATGTTGATGTAGAAATCAAAGGCTCGGGAACTTATAAAGAAAATGAAAAAGCCATCCTGGAAGTGTCGCTGCCAGCAAATATTCGTTTTGTTGGATGGAGAAATTCAGCAGGTCAGATAGTAGCCAGGCAAAATCCTTATGAGTTTGTGGTAACAAGAGATATAGAGCTGGAGGCTCTCCTGGATTTCAGCCAAATAAACAGCTCTCAGATTGTGGCCTATCCAAACCCATCGGATGGCAGATTTCGCGTAAACATCAACAATTCGGCTTCTTATGAAGTATACTCATCCAGTGGCATAATGATACGGAAAGGTACTTTGGCACTCGGCCATAATGAAGTAAATATTTCCGAATTTCCCCCGGGTATATATTTTATGCAAATTACCAAAGAAGAAGAATCTCATACACAAAGAATAATTATAAAGTAAGAGAGCCTTTACACGTGTAATTTTTTATTGCCACAGATTAGCATTGTCCGGCAAAACGGCTAACGTATTTGCCGGACATTGCTCATTAATAGCAACTATCATAAAACCAACAAATCATCCGTGAAAACAAGTTTGCTTTACTTTTTTAATACCGAAAAAAGGGAATAATTGGTTACATTTGCAGCGATTCAGGAAAAACAATATGGAAACTATTTTAGTAACAGGATCTGCCGGTTTTATAGGGTATCATACGGTGATTAATTTGTTAAAACAGGGTTACCGGGTCATTGGCATGGACAATATCAATGACTATTATGATGTTGATCTTAAATACGGCAGGTTAAAAGAAACTGGTATTGCACGGGAAAAAATCCATTGGGCAGAACCAGTTGAAAGCAATCGTTATGAAAACTATGTTTTTCATCGACTTGACTTGCAGGACAACCAGGGTGTAGAAAATTTATTTCAAAAGTATAAGTTTGACTATGTCATCCACTTGGCCGCCCAGGCAGGAGTGAGGTACTCCCTGATAAACCCCTATTCATACGTTGACAGCAACCTGAAAGGTTTTCTGAATATCCTTGAGGCGTGCCGAAAGTATTCCCCGCGTCACTTACTATATGCCAGCTCAAGCTCAGTTTATGGCTCCAATACAAAAATTCCTTTTTCAGAAAAGGACAATGTGGACCATCCTGTCAGCCTCTATGCAGCCACAAAGAAGTCCAATGAACTGATGGCACACACCTATAGCCATCTATACCAGATTCCAACCACAGGGTTAAGGTTTTTTACAGTATATGGACCCTGGGGCAGACCCGATATGGCTGTTTTCTTATTTACCAAAGCTATCAGGGATGGCCAACCCATCAAAGTATTCAACAATGGAGAGATGATGCGCGACTTCACTTACATTGATGATGTAGTAGAAGGTATTAGCAGACTTGTGCAAAAACCCGCCACACCCAATTCAGCGTTCAACAGCAACAACCCCGACCCTGCCAGTTCGGATGCTCCTTACAGGTTATACAACATCGGTAAATCAGGCCCGGAAATGCTAATGGATTTTATCTCAGCCATTGAGAGAGCACTGAATAAAAAAGCCATCAAAAATATGATGCCACTACAGGCTGGTGATGTAGAAAAAACATGGGCAGATACGCAGGAGCTGGAGAAGAATATTAGCTACATACCTCAAACGTCTATCAATGAAGGCATCCAAGAGTTTGTAGATTGGTACAACCAATTTTATCCCCAATAAACTCCTTTTTTCATCTTCTCAGCCAGCAACTCTTCTGTCACTTTCAGGATAATAACCATGTCATCATTATTATACCTGCCCGCAGCCAGAAATTGTTTTGATGCAACAGGACATACCCCAGGTTCTTAAATAGTGAGTATTCAAAAGGGTGCTGAGATAAAGAATTATCCAAATACTACTCCCCCAGGAAACTACTTAGCACCCAAAAAAAGAAGTATTGCTATTGCACTTGGGGGAAAATCCCTGGCAAATTTGATCGAATTTATGCCCGACAACACCTAAAACAGTCCGGTTGTGAACGTTATTAGCAGAAGTAATCAAAGACTTTTTATTCATGAAAGAAGTGATGAATTGTACAGAGTACTTATATAAATAAATTATAATACATCCTTTTTCTCTACTCTCCTATCCCTCTTAGTTTGAATTTCATTAGGGATGCGCATCCCCTATCCCTGGGATATATTACTGAAGACGACAAACCATGGCTTTTTTTACCAGTACCCTCCAAATTCACAATCTATCATTACAAGGTGAACCCTTAATCCAAAAACAATGAGTTTTTGCCAAGATTAAATACAGAAATGAACAAAAAGGACATACCGCACATTAACCTATATGAATTATAAAGAAATACAGACCAATGCATTTATGATTACACTAACAAGCACTTTAGGCAGAAAGCTATTCAGGCAACAATAGCCACGACCTGAATGATTTTGTTATTTATTTTGGTCATAAAGGCAATTTAATTAGAGAATTTTTCTCCAAATATTTTTTTTATCTGTCAGAAGTAATATTTGATTTGCAAAACAACAGCATGAAAAGCATTAAAATGAAGAAAAGTAAGCCCGATTACTGGCGCAAAAAAACATGATTTGCCATTTTAGAATTCATAATACATCAAAGGCTTTTGGGTTGACTATTTTTCTCAAAAACCGATATAAGAATCATCAACAAAATAAACAAACAGACGGATAAACCCGGAAATAAATTATTAGCAACTCCGACAATATCATAAATTCGTATGAAAACACCCCTGGTTACTGTAATTATACCTACACACAACCGCGAAAAGCTAATTAAACGTGCCATAAACAGTGTGCTCAACCAAACTTATCAAAATCTGGAGATACTGGTGATTGATGATGCATCCACTGACAATACCCGTCAAGTAGTTGAAAAATATGAAGATAAACGTATAAACTTTATACAACTAGCAGAAAACAAAGGTCAGTGTATTGCCCGGAATAATGCTTTAAGGCATGCCCATGGCAGCTATATCGCTTTTTTGGATTCTGATGATGAGTGGCTGCCCCAAAAGACGGAAAAACAGGTTAAACTTTTTCAGGAGACAGAATACCCTGACCTGGCAGCGGTATATTGTGGTTTCATTGAGAAGGATGAAATATTAAACACATCTGTTACAATTAACAGAGATAACCTTCGCGGAAACATATACAAGAACCTGTTAAGCGGCTTTTGTCCTTCCACTACAACCATGTTTATGGTGAAAACCAACGTACTAAAAGAAGTGGATGGTTTTGATGAGGATATAAAAACTTTTGTTGATCTGGATTTGTGGCTAAGAATATCCAGGAAGGGATACACCTTTGATTATGTAGATGAACCATTGATTATCAAACATGAGCACAAGGGGTCCCAGATGGCCAAAGATTTCAACCTTAGGAAAAAAGGAATTAGCGTTTTTTTAGATAAGTGGGGACAGGAAATCAAGAGTCATGCAGGCATAAAAAGTTACAACCAGTTCAAAAGGAGTAAAACCGAAGCTATGGTAAAATCGATGATTGAAAAACCCGGACTGAACCCGGGAAAAAATTTACGCAAAGGCTTTAAAGAATTGATAAGGGTAAAATCGATAAACGTCAGACTCTATGCCAAAACAGCCCTTGCTATTTTCAGGAGTTAAAACATCCTTGCTTGCATGGCAGAATACATAGCACTGTTTATTAAAAGCAAATCATATCTTTTATGAGTAAACAAGGACAAAACAAAGACCATTCGCAGCTGGATCAGCCCGTTTGATTGCCCTACATCAGATCAAAAAACAATTCCAAAAAGACAAAACACCACTCGATGTCCTTTAAAAAAACATTCTTTAAAAACATTTCCAGCTTTGCCATCTATAGATACATCTCACAAGGGCTTGAGTTTCTATCAACCATTATACTATCCCGGCTGCTGCTTCCTGAAGAATATGGGTTTGTAGCTATAATCCTGGTTTTTTCAGGGTTTGTACAACTTTTTTCAGATGTAGGGCTGGGCGCCTCAGTGGTAAGGAGTGATTATGGTTATACTTTTCACAGGCACCTTTACAGCCTATCTGTTTGGCTGGGAATGTTTCTTGCTTTGATAATGATGGGAATGGCCTATCCTATAGCCTATTTCTTTGATAATGAAGCACTGATACTGCCTACAATACTCATTTCGTTACGTTTTATTTTCGATGCATTTACCTATATACCCTATGCCATCCTTTCCAAAAAACTGATGTTCAAAAGCATAGGGATTGCCAATCTATTTGGCACTGGTTTTCAAATAATTTTCACCATTATTCTGGCTGCCCTGGGATTTTCGTATTGGTCACTGATTTTCCCATTGGTCTTGGGACCTTTGTTTCAATTGATATATTTGCGCAGAAAGGTAAAAATCCCTTTCCGCCTTTATGGAATAAGAGCAACCCTGAGAACAATGCGCAAAATACGCTCACTTATGGGGCATCTTACTATCAGCAAGCTGGTATCTTACTGGTCGGGTAATGCTGACAAAGTGATTGTAGGTAGGTTTTATTCTGAAGCCGACCTGGGTCTATACAACAGGGCATTTAGGTTTATAATGATTGCTACAAAGCTTATTACCGGAATTTTCAGTATTGTTTTGCTGCCTTCTTTGAAAAAATTATTGACCGAAAATGGGGATGCCAATAAAGAATACCTGGACATATTAAAAATCATCACCCTGTTTAATATGCCCGTAATACTTATTTTACTACTTTTCCCAAGTGAACTGGTACTTATCTTATGGGGTAAAAAATGGCAAGGGGTGTCTGTATTTTTGCCGTACATTGCAATCATTTTGTTATTTAAATCCATGCTTCAAACCACAAGTCCGGTTTACATTTTATACCGGAAAGAGCGCAATATGACCATTGTAAATTTTGTGAATTCTGCACTTACCATTGCACTGGTATTAATTGGCGGTTTGTTTTCTATCATGCACATTATAAGTTTTATCACGCTGGGTATCATAGTTATCAGTCTCCCTTTACATATATTCTTCGGATTTTACAAATCCTTTGGGTTCCGTAAGGGAGTACTGGTTAAGTTTTGGGTTCCGGTCATGCTAATCGGACTAGGACTATTCACATCAGTGCATTTTGACAACTACACCCTAAGAATAATTTTGCTGGTAGGTTATAATTTCATGCTGATATTCAGCCTCAGAAATACTATTAGTGAATTTTTACAATATGGCCTAAATATGCTTATGAAGAAAAATAAAAACACAGATACAAACATGGAGGACAGTTGATTTCTGGCTAAAAATTTCTTATGGAGATATTAGCCCAAAACAGGTTTCCATAAAAATGAAAATCACCCCCAATAAAACATTTTAGTCAGTTAAACTTTTAACCCATGCCACCACGAAGTGCACAACACATTTTAAAAATAAATACCACATTTTAAACAAAATAGAATTTCCACAAACAGATTACCCTAATTTATTGTTAACATATAAACCAAATTTCTGCCTGCTTTGAGATTTATTTTAGAAAGCCCTCTGGCCAAAAAGATAATATTGTTTTTCATTGTACTGAGCTCCAACTCTTTCTTTCTGTTCAGGTACATTCCTGAATCCACAAGAGATATGCTGGAGTTGGTTTCTTTATTTCTCATTTTACTTTTTGTAGTTGCCAACCTGTTGTTTTCTTCATCCACAACAACCAAAAAACATTTCAGCAGGGAGGTTCACCTGTTTTTACTGGCTGTCTTTTTCAGCATGTTTGTTGCTGATTATTACCACAACCAAAACATTGGAATCACCTTACTTGCACAAAGGTTTATGTACTTCTATTTTTTCTATTTCCTTTTGCATACTTTTAAATTACATGCCAGAGATATTGAAAAAATCATGGTAACAATGGGAGTACTGTATGTGGTATTTTTTGTCATACAATACGCTATTCACCCAGCCATTCTATTTGAAGCCCGAATAGATGTTGACCGGGGCACACTTCGTATTTTTTTGCCTGCCCTTGGTTTTATGTTTTTCACCTATTATAAATTTCTCCAGGAGTATCTCACCACTCAAAAGCTGATGTACGGTGCACTGGTATTTGTTTTTTTCCTGGTTGGCGGGGTTTTACAGGGGACCCGTCAAACAATGGCAACGATGACGTTGCTAACACTTGGTTTCATTTTTTTCAACAAGCAGGTAAAGTCAAGATTATTAAATATTACCCTGGCTGTTTTTGCTGGTTTTGCAATTTTTATATTGTTTCATGACATGTTTTTGGAAATACTGGCTGCTACACAGCAGGAAACGACTACTAGCCAACCCAATGTAAGAGTAAGAGCTGTTAGGTTTTTTCTTTCCGATTTTATGCCCGCAGACATTGCTTATATTTTGGGCAACGGGCAAGACAGCATGAACTCTACATACGGTCAGAGAATCCATATTTACAGGTTTGCAAGGGGTTTTTTCCAATCTGATATCGGCATTATTGGTGATTACACAAAATTTGGCATTTTATTCGTTATTGCACAACTGAGTGTTATGATAAGGCTGATTTTTGGAAAACTACCTTCCCAAACATCTTTTATGAGATATTTGTTTATATCTATTGCTTTGGTAATGTTTAGCGGAAGGAATTTATTTGGCACCAGCGATGGTATCGTTTTCGTTACCATGATTTTATACCTGGTTGACTTTTACAAGAACCAACAAAGCAATACACCGCATCATTCCCCGGGCTTTTCGCTAAAGCCTGAAAGTTCCTAACAAATTAAATGCAATAATTATGAGTATTTCTCTCTAAGTTGATGTATCATAAAAACCATTCAATAAACCCAGCCCCTGTATGCAGTTAAAATACTACACAAAAGAAATTAATTTCGGAGATGCTTTAAACAAGCTAATTTTCGAACAGTATATACCCGAATTACTGGACGACAACGAAGAAGTTATTTTGCTTGGGATAGGAACTGTTCTGGGACTGGAGGGAGGTACACCCAAAACCCGAAAAATTGTGGTATTCAGCTCTGGCTACGGTTTTGGTGATGAGAAAACCTATGGGCAAAAACCTTCTCTAGATGACCGCTATGACATTATTTGTGTGAGAGGCCCCTTAACCGCCCAAAAGCTGGACCTGGATGAAAAACTCGCGGTAACTGACGGAGCCATTTTGCTAAAAGGAATAGAAACCACCGTACCTGAAAAAGAATATAAATGGTCTTATATGCCTCACCATAAAAGTGACAAAATGTACAAAGACTGGGAGTCAGTGGTAAAAAAAGCCGGTGGAAATTATATCAGTGCCATCAATGACCCGCAAAAAGTGATACAAGAAATACTGAAATCTGAAGTACTTGTCACTGAAGCCATGCATGGTGCTATTGTGGCCGATGTATACAGGGTTCCTTGGATTGCAGTACGTGCATACGACCACATCAACGCCTTCAAATGGAAAGACTGGCTTGCTACGCTCAATCTTGATTACCATCCTCACAAACTGGTATCGCTTTTTGGAGAAGAAAAGATTAGAAACATCCTGGAACAAAAACCTATTTTAAAAAGCACCAGATTCGCACGAACCCTTCTTGCAAATATTTACAAATTTTACCAGGGTCAATTAAAGAAAAAAAAAGCAGTTCGTCAACTTGAACGTATATCAAAACAAAAACCTTTTCTCAGTGATGAGAAAACCCTTAATACCAGGTATGAACAAATGCTACAAAAAATAGAAGAACTTAAAACCAGGTATTCATAGATTTTCACCCCTGACATCTGCCACTCCGGGTATATTAACCGGGCCCATTGCAAGTTTTGCTTTAACTAACAAATTGTCGCACAAAATATAAAAACAGTGAATATTTCATATATTTCTTCTTTCGATGCAACAGATATCAACAGCTATTCTGGCACAGGGTATTTTATCCCCACCAAATTAAAGGACGCTGGAGATACAATATCCTATGTGGGAAACCTGAGCCAATTAAACCCACTCCATCAAAAAATCAAAAGAAATTACTACAGTCTGCTGGGGAAAAAGTACCTCATTGAAAGAAATCCCGGTGTTTTAAAACTTTGGGCTTCTCAAATTAGAAAAGAAACAGATACCCGGTCACAGGTCCTGGTTGCTTACTCCAGTCAACCCTTTGCCAAGCTTGATATTGCCAGACCTAAGGTGTTTTGGGCCGATGCAGTATTTGCCAATATGGTAGATTATTATGAGGTTTACAGCAATTTGTGCCAGGAATCAATCAAAGACGGCAACCGGATGGAGTATGAGGCCATCCACAATGCCTCCATAGCTGTTTACTCATCGGAATGGGCTGCCAGGGCTGCCATAGAGCACTACAATGTTCCTGACGGAAAAGTTAAGGTAATTCCTTACGGTGCAAATATCAATGTGGACTATACGGATAATGATATAGCAGAGCGTGCCAAAAATAAGCCTTTTGATGTTTGCAACCTTCTTTTCCTGGGCGTTGAATGGGAACGCAAAGGGGGTGATAAAGCCGTTGCCATTGCAAGAGAGCTAAACCAAAGAGGTATAAAAACCATCCTTTCCATTGTGGGGGTAAACCCTGGTGAGGAAATTGAACAACTGGACTTTGTCAAAGTCTATGGTTTCATCAATAAATCTGAGGAAAAAGGGTTACAGCTACTTAACCAAATCATTTCCGATTCACATTTTCTGGTTTTACCAACCAGGGCCGATTGCACACCTATTGTTTACAATGAAATGAACGCACATGGCATTCCTGTGATAACAACCAATGAAGGAGGCATTCCCTCCGTAATACACGATGGTGTAAATGGTTTTATGTTCTCCAAAGATGAAGATGCAGAGGAGTTTTCCAATGCCATTGAAGAACTTTTCAGCCATAAAGAAAAGTATATTGAACTTTCCAGAAGTGCATTCAATGAATACCTTACCCGCTTAAACTGGAAGACATCCATAGCAAAGTTCCGCAAAATCCTTAAAGAAGTAATTTAAACATTGGAAAGTGCTTTTTTAAAGGATCTTGCAAACTTTTGCCAGGTATGATTCCTTAAAAAAGCATCCATTTTTTCAGGATTGCTTGCTTTATCATTCTTCAAGTTGTCAAGTATATCGGGAATTTCACTAAAATCCTTGTACGTATCTATAATTTCTTCTTCGCCCAAGTCAGCAAATGCTCCCACATTTGGCCCAATTACCCTTGCGCGGTAAGCCAGTGAGTCAATTAGTGCACCTGAGCTTAATACAGATCCTCCGGCATACGTAAACAAAACAGCATTGGAACTTTGGATGAGCCTGGCAAGCTCTTGTTTATCAATAAACTGGTTTTTTATTTTCACCGTATCCCCTGCCAAACGCTTTATTTTTTGGTAAAAATCGGGTGAGGTTGCTTTTCCGGCTATCAGAATACGGTAGCCTGCAAGTGTATTGTTTTGCTGCAAAAACTCAAGAAATGCATCTATCCCTTTATAAGGGGCCAATGTTCCCCATATGATTACGTCATACTCTTGGTCAATCGTAAATTCAGGCTCTTGTTCGGGCACAACTGGATGTGGAAAATAAAAAACACGGGACGAAGCTCCCTGATGCCATTGCTCAGCAAACCGGATCCCTTCCCTGGCATGGGTTATAATAAGATCACTCCGCTTGATTAAACTGGCAAACAACCACTTTTTCAAAAACAACTTACCCTTGGAATGGGATACTTTATTGTGTAGGGTCCAGACAACCTTAACCCCCAAAACCTTTTTCATTCTCAGCACCAAAAGAAAAAAAAGCGTCTGTATAAGCCCCCCTTTCTTTTCCGGAAGATTTTCTATCCAGTTAAGAAAAAGCACATCAGTTTTATGAATATACTTCAGCAGGTTAAAAATACCGGTATCCGATGGATAATGCTGGTTCAGATAATTGACATAGCTTTGGGTAGACTGCATAAAATTATCCAGGTAGGGGTTGTAAATACCTGTTTTCAATCTGTTGGTAATAGGGTAGAGATATGCATTGTACTTCATATCTGTTTTCTTTTTATACCTGCTAATCCCAAAACAGACCATTTGGTAAACCCGCCAATATAGCGAAAGTATTTACTCCACAAAGGATAGTAAGCCCTGTGTGAGCGAGCATGTTTCCTGTAAAAAGCAAAGTCCTTCCGGATATTAAAATTGGACTTGATACTTGTAAGAGACTGGTACAATTTCCGGGCACTCCCTTTGTGAATTAGCCCGGTGTTCGTATTATCATTGTATATCACCAGTTGTGGGAATGCAATCAGCCTGAAACCTTCCTTTTTGGCCCTGAAAGTAAAATCACTGTCACCATGATACTGGGGAAACCTTGTCTCATCTACATAACCTATTTTCTCAATAACGTTGCGATGCATACTCGTTCCCATACCTGGAAACCAGTCAACCTCAAATGACCTTTGGTAGGATGCACCATCGGGCTGCTTTTCACCATACATAAACCGACTTCCGCTCACAGGGTCAAACTTACCACCCATTCCCCAAAGTAAATCGTTATTCAATACAAAAATCTTTGACCCGATTACCACATCACGGGGATGAGTTTCGATAATAGAAAAAAGTTGTTCCAGATAGTCATCCTGGGGCAGGATGTCATTATTCCACCACAGTATGTAATCTGAATTTAGGGTTTCCACGGCATATTTCATCCCTTTATTAACCCCTCCTCCCCACCACAACCCTCCATTACCATAGACCAGGTGAACTTCAGGATAATGCATTTTAATATAATCAGATGTGCCATCTTTAGAGCCATCATCCACAATAATAATATCTACCTGCTTGGAAATTTTGCCTGACGCATCCTTAAGTTGATATAGACTTTTCAGGCATTTTTTAGTATATGCAATGCCATTAAACACCGGCACCACAATAGATAATCGTATGTCATTCATAACTCTTTTTTGTCTTGTAGTTTAATTTACCTTTCCGGGCATGCCTCCAATAGTTGGTAATGACTAGCAAAAAGCAGACACGCAGCTTGCTCTGATAAACTCATTGTGCAAAGTTAACAGACTAACGCTTTTTAATCAATTTTGTTGAAACAATATTTTGTTTTAAAGTGCTTTTTAAGTAACTTAGCGATACAGAAACATTTTACAAAGAATATTATTAAGCATTCTGACACCCAATACAAAGCAGAACAAAAATAATCCATGAAATATGTTGTAGTAATTCCTGTTAAAAACGAGGAAGACAAAATAGGATCAACCCTTACATCACTTATCCGGCAAACCCTTCAACCAAAACTTGTGGTAGTTGTAGATAATGAATCTGACGATAAAACATCACAAATTGTCAAAGATTTTTCAGCCCGGTTCAAATACATTCAGTATTTGTCTTTTTCAGGCGAGAAAGCCTATGCACTGGGAGGAAAAATTGTACAAATTTTTACGGTCGGGAAAAAACATATTGACCAGCAGGGCATATCCTATGATTATATCGTCAAAATGGATGCAGACATCAATCTATCCAAAGATGTCTTTTCCAAAATTGCCAGTCATGTTGCCAAAGGAGATAAATTTGGCATTGTATCTCCCCTGGCCTACATAAAACAAAATGGCCATAAGGTGTATACATCTACCCCTGACTGGCATACAGCAGGCGACTTCAAAGTTTATAACCGCAAATGTTATGAAGCCATAGGTGGAGCCAGACAGGATCTTGGATGGGATTGTGCCGACAACCTCTCAGCTATGGAACAAGGCTATGTTACCCGGGTGTTCAGGGATGTTTATTATGAACAAACCCGCCCCATAGGAAGATATTCACTGCTAAAAGGTTGGAAAAGACAAGGCGTAGGTGCCTTTAAGCTCCGATACAACTTTTTTTATCTGCTTCTAAAAAGTGTGCACGATGTGTTCAAGTCACCTTTTTTTCTGGGATCGATGTATTTTTTATGGGGATATTTTTCAGCTTTCATCAGTCAAAGAAAACGTGTTGTAACAAAACCCCAGGGTAAAATTCTTCGAAAACTTTTGTGGCAAAGCTTGTTTCATCGCCTCAAATCCGGGGGGTTTTATTTGTTCCAGGTATTAAATTTCAAAAAGAAACATCCATGACAGAAGGTTTATCAAATAATTGGCCGGCCTTCGTGAAGATCCTATTCCAATACACCTATGGGATTTGAATTATCTGCGGAGTCACAAGCACTTTAACCCATTTTTTAAAAACAAAATCATACAAAAAAAAATACCTTCTATAAATTAGGCATACAAGGTCACCGGACATCTATCCTGGTTTGCAGTTATTGCACAACAATCAAACGTAAACACAAAAAAATATTTTTATACCACATGAAGTTAAAAAGCATAAATAAAAGTAATTGGGAAGGGAGGGCTACCCTGGAGGCTGAAATTGAATCTGAACATTTCGATGGTGTCAAAAAGTTGTTTTTCAGGTATGCTGAAAAGTTTAATGATTTTTT
>SLQX01000210.1 GCA_007131245.1 Bacteroidales bacterium | reverse complement strand
TTGATTTTTATAAAAATCAGCCAGCGAGGCAGAAATTTTTTGGTTATCAAAGTTTTCTCCTACAAACCGCACAGCTTCGCGGCCTATTTCTTTAAACCATTCAGGGTTGTTTATCAGCGCGATTATATGGCTGGCAAACTTATGGGCATCATCTTCAATGATAATATCCTTTTCATGTGTCACATCAATTCCTTCTGCACCAATGGTAGTGGTTACAATGGTTTTTCCCATGGCCATGCCCTCAATAATCTTTACCCGCATACCACTTCCCGAAAACAGGGGTACCACCATAACTGCATTTTCATTCATATAGGCATGGGCATCATCAATTTCACCCAGGTAATTAACATTGGGCAATGATGTAAACTTTTTCTGGATCCATTCTGGCGCATTTCGACCGGCAATTTGAAATTGCAGTTGCGGAAAAGCCTCCAGGATTTTTCCCCAAACATTATCCAGGAACCATATCAGGCCTTCCTGATTAGGGAACCAGTCAAGTGTACCGATAAAAAACACCGAGGGAAACTTAATTTTTTCTGGCTGGGGGGTAAGTTTGCCTGCATCAAAACCAAAAGGGACCGTATGACAGGGCTTGTTGTTACCAAAGTACTCAAACTGACGTGCGTCGCGCGCGGTAATGGGTATAAGCAGATCGTAGGTATTAAGCACTTCCAGTTTAAATTGTTTGATACGCCTTGCCAGCATGCGCAGGTAAAGCTTTTTGGGTAACCGCTTCTCCTGCTGGGCTGTACGTTCCCATATTTCATGTTCAATATTGTGGGCCCTCAAGGCAATCTTTGCTTTACTGTACTTCCGGATGGTGCTTATGTAATAAGCCATGTAAAGACCTTCCAGCTGAATCACATCAAATTCATTCTGGCTGAGCAACTCAATAAGTCGTTGTTTGAAGTTTTCATTGAAGAACCTTTCGGCATTGTAAGGATTACGCGAAAAAAGCAGGTTTTTCAATGCCGCCCAAAAGCACAGGTTAGTATCCACTTTTACAGCCTCTATTTTAATGGATTTGGTAAGATCATCAGGGATTTCTTTAAGATCCACGTAATGCTTGGATGTATTCATCCCCAGGATGGTAATATCGTGGCCCATACGGGCAAGCCCCCTTGAAATATTCAAAGTTGCTATAGCACCGCCATCTTTGGGAGGATAGGGCATTTTATTGGTTAATTGAAGTATCCTCATTATTATTTTTCAGCTTTTTAAACCTAAAAATATTTTTCCCTTTCAAACGTCCTATTTTTCCAATATAGCTGTCCATATCCATAAGCGATGAGTCGGTAGTGGCCTGGATGGTGAGCAAGATTGCAATGGGTAAAAGAACAGCACTGGACAGCCACATTCCCTGCCATGCTTCCAGCACATTCTCCCTGGCAAATTTTTCACCTGTCATTGAAACCACATGATATAAAACAAAAAACAGTACCGAAGCTATTACCGGTAATCCAAATCCTCCCTTCCGGATAATGGCCCCGAGAGGGGCTCCGATCATAAACAAAACCAGGCATGCAAAAGAGAGGGTAAATTTGCGGTGAAACTCAATCTGGTAGCGAGCCAAACGTCGATTACGCTGCCGCAGTTCCTCATGTGCAAACTGACCACTTTCCCGAATTTGACGTACCCTGTTCATAACCTGGTCTGCAGTATTGCGAACAGTTGATACTTCCTCTGTCTCGAAAATATCCAGGTAATAAGCATCTTCCTTGTATGCCAGGTTTGTTTTTTCTGTACTGTCAATGGCGTTGTAGAAATGGAGGTTATTGAAAGTGTTTTTCATAAACTCCTGCTCCCTCTCACTGATTTTACCTTGCAGAGAATCCTCAAAATGAAGAAGTTGTGTTAAATTCATCATTCTAAAGTTGGAACGAAAAAGCTCCTCATCCGTTCGGGCAAGGGCAAATTCGCTCAAATCAAACTTTCGAACCTGCTCTTCAAAATGTGTTCGCTGAAATGGTTTTGACTGGTCGCGTGAATTGCTGGGCTCCACTTCCTGGAAGTTGGAGCCGTTATACAATGTAAGCACTAGGAACATTTTATCTTCGGTCATATGCATTGTGCCCCATTCAGCAACCGTAACATTGGTATTACCACGCCTTTCGGTATGATCATAAATTTTTATACCCCTTAATATACTTCCATCCCCCTCCTTTTTCTCAACCCGGATTACATAATTGTCGATGCCTTTGTAATAAATCCCCTCCATGATGTTGAATGCTGGTCTTTGCTGACGTATGTCATATAACAGGGAGCCCATTTTCAGGTTAGCAACAGGCAATACATTATTGGAAAAGTAGAAAGCCGTTAGAACCAACATCAGTGAAATCATTACCAGGGGCCACATGATTTTTGTGAGTGAAATACCGGCCGATTTGAGCGCAACAAGCTCATAGTTTTCGCCAAGGCTTCCCATGGTCATGATGGATGATAATAAAATAGCAAGGGGGAGCGCCAAAGGGACAAAGGTAGCTGAGGCATAAAACAACAGCTCAGCAATGATATACCATTCGAGGCCTTTTCCTACCAGGTCATCCACATACTTCCATAGAAATTGCATCAACAAAATAAATAATGCAATAAAAAAGGTCATAATGAATGGCCCCACATAGGTCCGTATGACTAAGCTATGTAATTTTTTCACTTACCAATGTATTATTACCAAGACCCAGCAAAGTTATGCCTTCCATCAAAGCCTGTTGACGTTCCTGATTTGGAAACGTTGCCCCTGCCCAAATTTTGTGCAAATATACAATTCATAACCGATAAAATGGTAAAATATCAACGGGTTTTTAAGGCCACTTCAACGGTTAATGCAACTCTTCAATTCATTAGCAGAATACACTGTTGTCCGGTTAAATTGTTCCGTTCCTACGGATCTCATTTTTAAACATATAATTGCATACTATAAACATTTCATCCCTACGGGATTAGAGTTAAAAGCATTGTCTGTAACTAACTCC
>SLQX01000252.1 GCA_007131245.1 Bacteroidales bacterium | reverse complement strand
CCAAAACACCCAGGGGAAAACATTTTTCAGGGTACTTCCATCGGGAAGTGACTGCATGCCACGTGTAAATATATAATAGTTTACCAATCCGTAGATGGTTAACACAATGGAGTAAAAAATTAAAAAAGCCATTTTTTGCATAAGATTAAAATGTATAGCAGATATAAAAACAGTGGCACCTGTTCTTTGTTTAACATCTTGGATACAAAATACAACAACAAGGCAATCTATTTCATTTTATTAAGAAATAATCCCTGGAAAATGCAGGTAAACCCAAACCCTTGGCTTGGGTTTCACGTACAAAAAATCACAGGAGTTATTCACTGACATGAAGAAACACATGACTCGAAAAGCAACAATCAAAGAAAAGCTGGCACAAGCCATAAAGTTTGTGGAGCGGGATGTATGGAAAATTCCATTAAAAGATCTGCCCCCAAGGAAGTCTTTTGTGATAAAACAGCTTAGGATTTTCATCCTGGCCTTCCGGGGATTCAAGGAAGATTTATTGCATTTGCGGGCATCTTCCCTTACCTACTACTCTTTGCTTGCCATTGTACCGGTTGTGGCCATGGGATTTGGAATTGCCAAGGGATTTGGTCTGGAAGCCTATTTGGAAAGACAGTTGAGGGAGGTGTTTACGGGCAGGGAAGAGGTTTTCGAATGGGTAATGGAGTTTGCCTACTCCATGCTTGAAACAACCCAGGGAGGACTTATAGCTGGCATCGGTCTGATCATTTTGCTTTACACCATCATTATCGTAATGATTAACGTAGAAGAATCATTCAACGGAATATGGCAAATAAAACAATCAAGACCTTTTTCAAGACGTGTCAGCGATTATTTTGCCATGATGCTGGTGGCGCCGCTGTTTTTCATCATGTCGAGTGCAGCTACAGTATTTCTCAACACCCAGGTTACCAATATTGCTCAAGAGCTGAAAATGTTCGAGTTCTTAAGCCCGGCCCTGTTGTTTCTTATAAATCTGACTCCCTACATTCTGATATGGATGGTTTTCACCCTGCTTTACATGGTAATGCCCAACACCAATGTTAAGGTTAGCTCCGCATTGATCGGGGCGATAATCGCCGGCACCATTTTTATTTTTATTCAGTGGGCGTACATCTATTTCCAGTTAGGCGTTTCAAGATACAACGCTATCTATGGTAGTTTTGCCGCACTTCCCCTGTTATTACTCTGGTTAAGAATCAGCTGGCTGATTGTTTTGTTTGGAGCCGAAATATCATACGCCAATCAAAATGTGGAGCACTATGAGTTTGAACACGAAGCCAAAAACCTAAGTCCCTTTAACAAAAAGATTATGGCTTTATACATGTACCACACCATGGTCAGGCGCTTTGCCGAAGAAAAGCCACCTTTTACGCCTACCCAGTTTTCAGATGAGCTTGAAATGCCCATTAAGCTGGTGCGGGAAATTTTAGACGAGCTGGAAAGCGTCAACCTGGTTTCTCAAACCACTTCCGCACATCATAAAGAAAATGCGTATCAGCCTGCCACTGACATAACAAAAGTAAAAATCAGAACCTTGATCGAAAAAATGGAGCACAAGGGCATGAATGTTCTTATTGCCAAAGAATCAGAAGAGTTAAACAAACTCAAAAACACGCTCAAGGCTTTTGAGCAGAGCCTGAACAAGTCCTCCGAAAACCGGCTTATCAAAGACCTGTAGATCGCTTTTAGGCACACCAGAAATCATAAGGCGCTTTATCCCGGGAGAGGCATCAGTATTTGTATTTCCCGTATTTCTTCACCAAAAACATTATCACCAGGGTGGCCACAAGGCTGAAGCCGGCATAATAGAGCCCTTGGGTTCCTTTGCCCAGGTTTTCATAAGTGCCGTCGGTAACTTTATGCTGAAAAAGATAGAAAAAGGTAACAGCTGCGGCATTGTTGACAAAGTGCGCCACAATTGCAGGCCAGACACTTCCCGAGAAAACAACCAAATAGCCAAACAACACCCCCAAAACCATACGTGGGAAAAAACCAAAAAACTGAATGTGTATGGCACTAAAAAGGATAGCAGTTATCCATACAGCCCAATGGGCATTTCCGGTCCAACGGGAAAACACACGCATTAAAACACCCCTGAACATCAGCTCTTCTCCTATAGCAGGAATCATGGCTATCATAAAAATATTAAACAGCAACCCCCAAACCGTCTCTACACTCAGAAATGTATTGGTTATCCTTTCCGCACTCTCCTCCCGCGCGCGAATCCAGTCTTCCACATACTCAAGGCTTTGGGGAAGCTGCATTTCCATATTCATTTCCAAAATAAAGTTAATAAAAGGAACTGCTGCAAATATCAGTACAGCAGAAAGAACAAACGTTCGCAAGGAAGGCCATACATCCAGGTAGAGATATCCAGTTACCTGGCTGCCAAACAAATAGGCTAGCAAAAAGGAGGGGATGATAAACATGCCCAGGTGGCTGATAATCTGCATGTACTTGCCAAAATGAATAGCTTTGCTGGAGGAGATGTCCAGGCCCTCCATAAACTGTAACACCTCACTCCCAAAAAATGGCAATGCCAGGGCAACGCCAATCAAAATAGTAATAAGACTAACTATTAAAACGACCCCCAGGGTTACAATCAACTGGCCGGAAGAATGAATCCCTGACAGCATTGCTCGATTTCGCATAGAAATAAGTTTATTATTTTTGCAACAAATTCCGGCAATGCACCATCCAGGGATAAGAGAAGTTCACGCAACTCATCCAATTATTGTTGCCGGTATTTTTCCCGGCACTATGGCATCCGGGATTTTACATATTAAGTAAGTGTAATATTCAACACAGATATTACAAACCTAGTACATTTTTTGTTGACCTGAGCGATAATTCCTAAAACCAATGACTTTTTTCCGCAAAACATCTTTTGGTAACACCATTTTTAACAATATACCACTTGTTTTAGCACCCATGGAAGATGTTACAGATCCTCCTTTCAGGGTACTGTGCAAGGAGTTGGGTGCCGACTGGGTGTTCAACGAATTCATTTCCTCTGACGGACTGATACGTGATGCTGTAAAAAGCAAAGTGAAAATGGACATTTATCCCGGAGAACGGCCTGTATCCCTGCAGATTTTCGGTGCCCATATCCCTTCTATGGTCGAGGCGGCTCAAATGGTGGAATCTGCAAAACCCGATTTTATCGACATCAATTTTGGTTGTCCGGTGCGAAAAGTAGCCTCAAAAGGTGCGGGTGCAGGTATGTTGCAGGATATCCCGAAAATGATCGAAATGACCCGTCAGGTGGTACAAGCGGTCAACACCCCGGTAACGGTAAAAACCCGCCTGGGCTGGGATGAAAACAACAAAAACATTGTGGATATTGCTGAGCGCCTGCAGGATGTAGGCATAGCTACTTTAACTATTCATGGACGCACCCGCAGTCAGCTTTATAAAGGTACAGCCGACTGGACTCTTATCGGAGAAGTGAAAAACAACCCCCGGATGAACATCCCCATCATCGGCAACGGTGATATTAAGGACCCCTTTTCGGCCAAAGAAGCCCTGGAAAAATATGGTGTGGATGGATTGATGATAGGGCGCGCCAGCATAGGAAACCCGTGGATATTTAAACAAATAAGGCACTTCTTTGAAACCGGGAATTTAATCCCTCCCCCATCGCTACAGGAAAAAGCCCGCATTTGTAAGAGGCACCTGCAGATGTCTGTTGAATGGAAAGGAGAAAAAACCGCCGTTTTCGAAATGCGTAGACATTACTGCACCTATTTTAAAGGGATCAAAAACTTCAAACCTTTTCGCATGAAACTGGTAACAGCCCATTCCGCCCAGGAGGTTTACGAGCTGATTGACCGCATTGCCATTACCGACTTTGAAGCTTTTGAAGGAAGTATTCCCTAAGTTTTCCTCCTTTAAAAAACTCACTTACATCTTCTTTTTCCAGGTCAACCCAATAGGCATACAAGCCGGCTTTTTTTGCCCCCTCAACATGTTGGCGGGTGTCGTCAAAAAACAGGGTTTCAGATGCTTTAAGGCCATTTTCACGGAGTACATGTTCGAAAATTTCCACATCAGGTTTTCGCATACCTATTTCAAAAGACAGGTACTGCTGCTCAAACAGCTCACCCAACCCCTTGTAGCCATGCGCTTTATGCAAATCATGGATATAGGCCGGATAATGGATCGCATTGGTGTTGCTGAGCAAAAAAGTGCGGTAGTTTTTTCGGGTATGCTCCAAAAGATGGATTTTTTCTTTGGGAAAATCAAACAGCATCGCATTCCATGCATCATCAATCTGTTCATCGGTAAGATCCAGGTTTGAAAGCTCTCTTAACTGACCGCGAAATTCATCAGGGGTAACATCCCCTTTATCAAGGCGGTCAAACAAGTGATTTTGTTTGGCCTGGGTAAAAAAAGTTTCAAACTGTGTAACGCCAAGTTTTTTAAACGCATTTATGGTGGCATGGTAGTCAATATTAAGCAGTATACCACCCAAATCGAATATGATATTTTTGAAGTGCATTTGAATAAACGGTTAACATGAGCAGGCAAAAATAAGACTTTTAGCCGAAATTAAAATTTTACTATTTTTGATGCTGGAAAAAAGGAGCAAAATGCTCTTTGCATTTTATGAACCAAACTTATTTATCAGCATGAAGCTAAACAAAACCTTAAAGAAAATAGCCGGCATTTTGTCATTATTTTTTCTCCCGGCATTCTTTTCTCTTACAGTCCAAAGCCAGATCATCACCTCCGACCCCATTTTGCCCACCGACCAGGAAGTAGTTCATATCTATTTTGATGCCACCGGCACCAATATGGAGGGGTATGATGGCAACGTATACGCCCATACCGGTGTAAATATTGAGGGTGTGGGCAACTGGCAACATGTAATTGGCGGTTGGGGAGACAACTCTGCCCAACCCCAGCTGGAGAAAATTGATGATGATTTTTACCTTTTGGAAATTACCCCCAACATCAGGGACTTTTACAGTGTACCTGAAGATGAGATTGTAACAGGCCTTGCCTTTGTTTTCAGAGCTGAAGAAGAATCTCCACAAAGCCAGGATCTTTTTGTGGATGTCTTTGAGGCGGGAGTTCTCAGCATTTCCATTCTGAATCCTCCCAAAACCGAGCCCATTGTTGAACACGGTGAAAGCATTGAAATTCTGGCCGCTGCCATTGACTCAGATGAAATCAACCTTTACATTGACAATGAGCAGGTAAGCAACACCACCGAGAGCCAAATCACCTACGTTTTTGACAGTAGCGACTATGGATATGGCACATTTTGGGTAAAGGCTACCGCCACCAGTGGCGAGGAAAGTGTTTCAGACTCTACCTATCTGTTTGTCAGACCAGAACCTGTAACAGAAGAACTGCCCGGGGGCCTCATTCCCGGAATCAATTATCTGGATGATAATACCGTAACACTGGTTCTGCATGACCCACCTGCAGCCAAAGAGTTTGTTTTTGCCATTGGCGACTTCAACGACTGGATGGTTACCGAAGATCATTACATGAAAAGAACACCCGATGGCACCCATTACTGGATTACCATCAGCGACCTTACCGCAGACCAGGAGTATGGATTCCAATACTTCATTGATAACGAAATCCGCCTGGCCGACCCTTACACCCACAAAATTTTAGACCCGTGGAACGACCCATATTTAGATGAATTCACCTACCCTAATCTGAAAGAATACCCTTCAGATAAAACAGACGGCTATGTAAGTATCATGCACCCCGGGAGAGAGCCCTACCAATGGGAAGTCACCGACTTTACACCACCGGCACCCGAGGATATGGTAGTTTACGAGTTGCTCATACGCGACTTTGTGGAAACATCGGCCATAAAAACAGTGATGGACTCACTGGATTATCTGCAAAATCTGGGAGTAAATGTTATCGAGCTGATGCCTGTAAACCAGTTTGAAGGCAACATCTCCTGGGGCTACAATCCTGCAACCTATTTTGCCACAGATAAAGCTTATGGCACCCGGGAAGATTACAAAAAATTTATTGATGAATGCCACAAGCGTGGCATAGCCGTGGTATTGGATATTGTGCTGAATCACTCTTTCAATCTCTCCCCCATGGTGCAGATGTATTTTGATCCAGACGCAGGCAACTGGGGACAACCTTCACCCGAAAACCCCTGGTATCTTGAAGAATGCCCCCACGAGCCATGGTGCTGGGGCCAAACCTTTGACCAGGACAGCCCCCACGTCCATGAGTTTTTTGACAGAGTAACCGAATACTGGCTCACCGAGTTTAAGGTGGACGGTTTTCGATTTGATTTTACCAAAGGCTTTACCAATGAACAATCCGAAGGCGATGGATGGCAGTACGACCAGGCCAGGATTGACAACCTCAAGCGCATTGCCGACCATATGTGGTCAATAAATCCTGATGCCTATGTCATTCTTGAGCACTTTACTGAAAACAGCGAAGAAAAAGAGCTTGCCGAATACGATATGCTGATTTGGGGAAACATTACCCATGCCTACCATGAAGCAGCCATGGGCTGGATTGATAACAGCAATTTCGATTGGATTTCTCACATCAACAGAGGTTGGGATGTACCACACCTTGTTGGATACATGGAAAGCCATGATGAAGAGCGCATCATGTACAGGAACCAAATGTACGGAAACGCAGGACTGGACTATGATATTCAGCAAAAAACCACTGCCCTGGAGCGATCCGAACTTCTGGCAGCATTTTACTTTACCATCCCGGGGCCAAAAATGATCTGGCAGTTTGGTGAGTTGGGGTATGATTACTCCATCAACCATTGTGGAAATGCACCTGTAGATCCCATCCCTGGAAATATTGATGAAGATGATCCTGGCCGATGCCGTACCGATCCCAAACCCATCCGCTGGGATTACTACGACGACTGGCGCCGCAAACGCCTTTATGACGTCTATGCAATGCTCATTGACCTGAAAAAGGAATACGATGTTTTCCGTACGGATGACTACACCCTTGCCCTGGGAGGTGAAAACAAACGAATCCATCTCAATCATGAGTCGGGTAATGTGACCATCGTGGGTAATTTTGGGGTAACAGAAAACACTTTCAATCCTAATTTCCAGCATACGGGTACATGGTACGAATTCTTCTCCAGGGAGACTTTGGAGGTGGAAGATTTAAGTGACCCCATCACCTTGCAGCCCGGAGAGTACAGGTTATACTCCACCCAGGAATTCCCCGATCACGGCGTTTCTCTAAGTGCCGACAACCTGGAAACAGAAAACCAGACCTCCGTACAGGTGTTCCCCAATCCATCTGATGAAGGTTTTAATTTCCGTGTACCGGATGACAATGCCTACCATCTGCAAATTATCAATCTAAAGGGACAGGTAGTCTTTGAAAACAGAAATGCCTTTGGCCCGGGTCAATCTGAATTTTTCTGGAACAGCAACCTGAGCAATGGTGATAAGGCCAGCCCCGGTCTTTATTTCTACAACATTTACACAAAAGATGACACCCTTAGTGGTAAAATTATGGTCAGGTAAACCATCAACCCTAATCCTAAACATCACAATCCCTGGTTTTCAAAAGCCGGGGATTTTTTTATGGAGTAACAATAAATTAGTATAAAAGATGCACCTCCTTAAAACGAAAAATCGATTCCGGTAAGGTGCAAAATTCCGGTCAGCTTATTTAGGGTACGAAAGCTTTAAAGGGTCATCAACCCGTTGGATGATGCACAAAAACAAATCCCAGGAGAAATAAAATGTGTAAAGCAAAAGATGAAAACTGCAAAACCGTTTTGACAGGAACAAAACAGGACCACCTGAAAACAGGAATCCCCGAAAATATTATCCGGCACCAGACTGTTTATGTTTACGAATTGCGTAATTTTGCTGCTTGACTCACCAACCAAACACTTTAAATAATCATGAAAAAACGAATTCACATCAACATCTTCATGGCATTCCTTTTGGTTGCCCTGATTGCAAGCAGTTGCGTGCCTGCCCGCAAATATGAAGACATGGCTGAAAGGAGAGAGCAGGCTGAACAGCAAAACCGCCATCTCAAAGATGAAAACGAAAACCTGTTTACCCAAAACAACGAGCTGCGAAACGAGCGGGATAAACTCCAACAACAGGTGGAATCTATTAAAAACGACACTACCCGGATCGGTAAAGCCAAGAGAAACATCCAGGCTGATTATGACAGGTTGAGCAAAACCTATGAGGTGGTTCTTGAACAAAACGAAAAGCTTATGGAAGGCAAGGAGCTCGAAACCAACAGAATACTCCAACGACTACAGGAAACCCAGGAGGATTTGCAAGAACGTGAAGATGAACTTCGCAGGGCCACCGCACTTATGGAGGAAAAAGAACAAAACCTCAATGCTTTAAATGAGCGCCTCCAGCAGTCTGCTATCGAACTATCGCAAAAAGCGGAGAGGGTTAATGAACTGGAATCTATCCTGGAAAGCCAGGAGGAAGCAGTGCAGCAGCTCAGGAAAAGCGTTTCCAATGCACTGCTTGGCTTTGAAGGAGACGGCCTGTCGGTGGAAATCAAAAACGGCAAAGTATATGTCTCACTGGAAGAAAGGTTGCTGTTTGCTACCGGAAGTACTTCCGTTGGCAGTGAAGGAGTAAGTGCACTGAAACAATTGGCTGAAGTACTGGAAAGAAATCCCGATATCAGCGTCCTCATAGAAGGACATACCGATGATGTGCCTTTCCGTCCGGGAAGCCAAATCAAAGACAATTGGGAGCTGAGTGTCCTTAGAGCTACCGCCATCGTAAGGATATTACTTGAACACAGCGATATTGATCCGCAACGGCTTACCGCTGCCGGCCGGGGAGAACACCTGCCACTGGACCCGGACCAAACTCCTGAAGCAAGGCAAAAAAACCGCCGCACCGAAATCATCCTTACCCCCAAACTGGACGACCTTTTTCAAATTATTGAATCCAGCTAAAGGGTAAATTAAAATACAGCACACCCCTATTTTATAAAAAAAGACGGATATCAGCCCGGTTGCAGCCAACTTTTGCAACCGGGTTTTTTGTGGTTGACTACACCGGGCCATCATATCGCTAAAAAATTAAATCATCCTATTAATCAAGCCCATAAGTCATTCTCAGATTAAAATTAATTTTTTTTAAGAGTTGGTTCGTGTTGCCCTGCATTTATTGTATCTTTACTCCACAAACTCAAACTTTTATCCTATGAGCACACTGAATCTAACCCTTGACAATTTTGAAGAGTGTTTCCCTGAAGATTTCACCCCTTATGAAAAGGCATGTGCAAAAACACTTTTTTACAAAGCTTTTGCTTTGAAGATGCATGGCTATTACCAGGGAAAGATGCAAACCGTCCCCAAAGCCCCGGTATACGGGTTCAACTGGTTCAACGCCTGGTACACACCAGGTGTATCCAGGGTCAGCACAAGCATCCGCGACAACAATGACACATCCTATGAGCTGTCAAACAGAGGAAACCTGGTAGCTGTTGTGAGCGACTCCACCCGCGTTTTGGGCGATGGAAACTGTACCCCACCAGGAGGTCTGGGCGTTATGGAGGGTAAAGCATTTTTGATGAAGTACCTTGGGGGGATTGATGCTGTTGCCCTATGCGTGGACAGCCGTAACGAAAAGGGAGAACACGATGCACAGAAAATCATTGATTTTGTAAAGATGCTGCAGCCCAGTTTCGGAGCCATCAACCTGGAGGATATTTCTCAGCCCAACTGCTACCATGTGTTGGACACCTTACGGGAGGAGTGTGAAATCCCGGTATGGCACGATGATGCCCAGGGTACAGCCTGTGTTACCCTTGCAGCTCTCATCAACGCACTGAAACTAGCAGACAAAAAAATGGGAGATGTAAAAATCGTATACCTGGGTGCCGGAGCATCCAACACCACTATAGCCCGCATTGTAAACCAGGCGGGAGCCGATCCTGGCAAATCCATCATGTTTGACTCAAAAGGCGCTTTACATAAAGGTCGTAAGGACATTGAGGAAGACAGCCGCTTTTATCGCAAATGGGAGCTATGCCGAATCACCAATCCCGGCCAGGTAGAAACCATGGAGGAGGCCATAAAGGGAGCAGACGTACTCATCTCGCTATCTACCCCGGGCCCGGATCTGGTAAAGAAAAAATGGATAGAGGCCATGGGCAGCAAACCCATCGTTTTTGTTTGTGCAAACCCCGTCCCTGAAATTTATCCCTACTCGGCCAAAGAGGCAGGTGCATATATTGTTGCCACAGGGCGCGGAGATTTCCCCAACCAGGTTAACAACTCAGTGGGCTTTCCGGGCATCCTGAAAGGAGCACTGCTGGTAAGAGCCAGCAAAATTACCGATGAAATGGCCATTGCCGCTGCCCAGTCCATTGCCAGGTTCACAGAAAAGCGAGGCATGCATACCGAAAGTATCATCGCCAACATGAATGAAACCGAGGTGTTTCCCTATGAAGCTGCGGATGTGGCCATGCAAGCCATCAAAGATGGTGTGGCACGGCGCAAAATGACATGGCAGGAGGCATATGATAAAGCCAGCCATGACATCCACAAAACCAGGGACATAACAAAAGCATTGCAGGAAACCAACTTAATTGAAGAGCCACCGCAAAAAATCATACAGGAATCCCTTGATACAGCAATTCGAAAAGTTCGTACCCCTTAAACCTGAAATTAACAGCAACTTAGGTAGTTTTAGTTTTTACAGGCATAGATTTATTTATTAAATTTGCCGGTTCATTCTAAACTCCTGGTTGTATGATAGCATTTATAGAAGGTGAAGTGGATGAAATAACTCCGGCTTATGTGGTGATAAACTGCAACGGGGTGGGCTATATGCTGCATATTTCATTAAACACCTATTCGAAAATACAGCAATCAAAAAGGGTAAGGTTGCTCACTTCCATGATAGTACGGGAAGATGCACATACCCTTTTTGGTTTTGCCGGCCCCGAAGAGAAAACCCTTTTCGGACATCTGATTTCAGTTAGCGGAGTTGGACCTAATACCGCCAGAATGATTCTCTCATCCATGTCAGCTGAAGATATTCACAATGCTATCATAAACAACAACACATCTGTTCTTCAATCCATCAAAGGAATTGGGGCCAAGTCGGCCCAAAGAATTATTGTTGATTTGAAAGACAAACTGGAAAAAGAGGGTGTTTTACCACAGGAAAATTTAATACCGGCAGACAATACAATCCGGCAGGAAGCGTTATCTGCTTTAGTGATGCTTGGCTATAACAAGTCTGCAGCCCAAAAAACACTGAATCAGATTTTAAAGAAAAACACAGGTGTCGACTGGAGCGTGGAAATGCTTATCAAAGAGGCACTCAAGTATGCTTAATCCAATTTGCCAAAACTTTTTTAAAATACTCATAGGTGCTATTTCTCTTTCGTACACTAAAGGCATTACCGGTTTTACTGCTCGTATCGTTAATACTTTTTGCTGAAGATTCCATTGCTGTGGCATCCTTCCAACAAAACCCGGAGGATACCATTGCACCTTTTTCCCCGGTACCTGATACAACCCTTACGGATGTACAACCCATCCCCACCACTTCTGCTGCCAGCCCATCTGATTACATGTTCCAGCCGCCCCATCAACGCGGAATGCTGCTGGCTGAACCCGAAAATGTGGTCACCGAAATACATTATGACCCCGAAACCAACCAGTATTACAAGGTGAGAAAGATGGGCGATCAT
>SLQX01000200.1 GCA_007131245.1 Bacteroidales bacterium | reverse complement strand
TCGGGCATATTTTTATTTGCCTCAGGTTCAACAGCCTACATCTACAACAACATGCTATCAGGTATTGCTGCCTCCCATTCGTCTCTTACAACAGCAGCAGCTACCCGCGGGCTGGATGTAAGAAGCTATGAGGATGTAGGTATCTACTTCAACAGTGTCTACCTGCAATATATGGCCAACAATAACGGTCACCGGTCCGGGGCATTGAACATTCATAACACCAGTGACCCTGTAGATTTAAGAAATAATATCCTGGTCAATAAAACCCAACCCGGCATGGGTGTGAGCGGAAACTTTGCCGCCATTCATAAAAACACAGGCTCCGTTGATAATATTGCTGAAACATCGGACAATAATATTTACTATGCCGGAACACCCGGCCCGAACAACTTTATATTTTTTGGAGGAAGTACTGACCATGCCGATCAAACACTGGAAGATTTTCAGGTGCGCGCAGAAAACTTTGACCAAAACAGCTTTACTGAAGACGTGCCATTTTTGGGCGCCAACAACCTTTATGTGGATCCCATGGCCGAAACCCAGGTACGCAATAATGCACAACCTATCACATCACCCCTGGAAATAACCACCGATATTGATGGCATGCTCCGAGACCCGGAAAATCCTGACATTGGAGCCGATGAATTAAGCAATCCTTACCCTGATTTGGCAGGCTCTCCCCTGCCCGAGGACGGGCAAACCAATGTAAGTATTGATTTAGAAAAACTGCAATGGCAATACATTGAAACACCCTATTACATAAACCCTGATGAGTTTGTTGTCTATTTTTCCACCGAACCGGAGTTCTCATCCCAGGATGTTATAGCCCATATACCTTATCAGGAAAATGAAGAAAACTACAGCTGGCCAATCGACCCGAATGTCATTGAATGGGATTACCAAACCACTTATTACTGGAAAGTTGTACCTGCAGTTACCCAGATTAGAAAAAAAGAGGCTGAAGAGGCTATAACCTGGTCCTTTACCACCGAGGCATTTGTCCACGAATACCCCAATACTGCCCAGCAACCCCAGCCCGCTGACGGAGAGGAAAACGTACAGCTGAGTTTAACGGCCTTAACCTGGCAGTTCCACCAAGAGGAAAGCTATACAGAACCTGCGGGTTTCTGGATATATTTAGGAACAGAGGCCAATTTAGATGAGGTACCACCACAATGGGTCGATTATGACAGTGATGAAACCATTTTTGAATATCCTTTGAATGAAACAGACCTGGAACCCATAACCACCTATTTTTGGAAAGTCGTCCCCACCGTTGATCCCGATGATGGACCCGATGCAGAGGGTGTTGAAGTTTGGAGTTTTACGATGGAGGAAGAAGTTAGTGTGAATAATTTTGATGATAGCTCATTGAACATTTACCCCAATCCAACATCAGGCATCCTGAATTTGCACCTTGTTGAAAAATCCAAGGTGCAAATCATCAACATGGAAGGCAGGATAATCTGGGAAAACCAGGTAAACGATTTGCACAAACAATTGAATCTTTCTGATTGGCAGCCGGGAATATACATATTACGTGTAACAGGCGATAAAAACAGGACACATAGAAAATTTGAGCTGATGGATTAATACAAACCTTGCATGAGCAACCCGTTTCCTTTTCTAACAAAAGAGTGAAATGCTTGCTCGTGCAAGTTTTTATCGGTACAAACCATACCATCAGACGAAACAGTCAATCCCTGATGAAAAGACTACAAAAAAACCAAAACAAAATGATATTTGGCGTATGTGGTGCCCTTGGGGCCTATTTTAATATAGATCCCACATTGCTACGTATCGCCTTTTTGCTGGCCATTATTTTTTATGGCACAGGCTTACTATTATATTTAATTTTAGCCATCGTCATACCTTCTGAAGATGTTTCCAGCCATTGATATCATTCTTATTTCCCTTGGGTTTTTGCTTTTAATGGCAGGTCTGGCGGGAGCTTTCATACCCATTCTGCCAGGCCCGCCATTAAGTTTTTTGGGGTTTCTTCTGATACATTTTAGCTCACGGATGGCTTTCCCTTCTCAGGTTTTACTTACACTTGGGGCCATAACATTAGTCATCACCCTGGCAGATTATTTATTACCCGTTTGGGGCACCCGGTGGGGAAAGGGAACCAAACATGGCCTACTGGGAGCTACCCTGGGGCTGCTAACCGGAATTTTATTTTTCGCACCACTGGGTGTAATCGTGGGTCCTTTTCTTGGGGCATGGTTGGCCGAAAAAGTGAATGGAAAACAGCACAAAGAAGCTTTTAGATCAGCTATGGGAAGTTTCATGGGTCTTATGTTGGGTATCGTTCTTAAGTTTGTGCTATCCATAGTCTTTATCTGGTATTCCCTGAAAGAATTCATCCTTTCATTTGCATAATGCTTATTTGAAATGTTTTTAAATAACCATCTTATGGATTTCTTTCATGGAAAATTGCTTAATTTTGCACCAACACATATAGATATTTAAATAATAATACGATGTCAGAAAATTTCACCATTGCCATTTCCAACAGGTACGACGAGCTATCAGGCCAGGAGTGCTGTTTATCATGTGGCGGAGCCATAAACCATGCAGATATTAAACCAGGATTCAAGTGTGCTGACCTGGGTTCCGGCAAAGGGTACGATGTACTAAAAATGGCCAATATGGCGGGAAGTGAAGGATTTGCATGGGGCATTGATGTTTCAGAGGCCATGATGCAAACCGCCCGTGAAAATGCCCGTAAACTCAATCAGCAAAATACTGCGTTCATCAAAAGTGAACTGGAGCAAATCAACCTGGAAGATCAATGCCTTGATCTTGTGCTATCCAACTGCACAATAAATCACAGTCTGGATCAGGCCAGGGTATGGAAAGAAATATTCAGAATACTTAAGCCAGGTGGAACTTTTATCGTTAGCGATATATTTGCCAGCGAACCCGTACCTGATAAGTACCGTAACGACCCGGAAGCAGTGGCCCAGTGCTGGGCAGGAGCCGTAACCAGGGAAACCTATTTTGACAATCT
>SLQX01000059.1 GCA_007131245.1 Bacteroidales bacterium | reverse complement strand
GGTCATTTCGACCGAAGGGAGAAATCTCGTAAGTTTTACCGGACAACAATGTTTTTTTATATTATTTGTTATGCTTAAGTGAATCGTCTCTATTGAGTTTTCTAAACACAGTTGTTGTATTTATCAGAATTTATCTCCATGAAAATTCATATTCACCGGCAAGCCATCCGGGCGCATCTGGGACCGGTACAAAGCTGGTCACAGCTATAGGGCTACCATTGAGGGTGAAGCCAACTTCTCTGTGAAAAATCACAATAATTAGGGATTGTGGTACCCAAATAAATGAAACACCTTTGCACCGTGTTTTTTCTCACAAAAATTCAAGCAGCTATTCCTGCTAATCTTCCTGGTAAAACAGAGCTGGAGCCCTGCTTAATACTTGTCCGAAAGAATCAATTTCCCAATTCATCAATAATGTCATAAAACCATGAAAAGTCGTTTTGTTATTTCACGAATGTTTGCAATTATCGCTATCGTTGTTTTGTCAGCATTTAAGCCCATTGCCAGCGAGCCATCCAGGCAAGCTGCCTCGGGTATATACGGGCAGGTGCTTTCCAACGGGGAAGGCGTGCCCTTTGTTACGGTTTCTAAGCAAGGTACAACTCTGGGTACCTCCACCGACGGTGAAGGGTGGTTTATCCTTGAAGAATTGCCTGCAGGCAAGCATGTGCTCAAAGTTCAGGGGATGGGTTATGAAGACATGGAAAAAGAGGTAGAGGTTTTCCAGGATCGTCCGCGGAAGGTGGATTTTGAAATTGATGAGGGCTCTTATTTGATGGATGAAGTGGTGGTGTCGGGCAGCCGGATAGGTGCGCTCAGGTATTTACCCGGCTCAGCTGTAACTGTGAGCAGTCACCAGCTGAAAACCCAGGCTCCCCTGAGTGGTAATGACGTGTTGCGAAGCATTTCAGGGGTGAATGTGGTAGATGAAGAAGGGGCCGGCTTGCGTACCAATATTGGCGTACGTGGGCTCGATCCTGATCGGAGCAGGAATGTGCTGGTACTGGAGGATGGAATTCCTGTTGCTCTGGGTCCTTACGGTGAGCCGGAAATGTACTACACCCCTTCCATAGACCGGATGAGTGGTGTGGAAGTTCTCAAGGGGAGCGGCTCTATTTTGTATGGTCCCCAAACGGTAGGAGGGGTGGTAAACTATCTTACAGCTGATCCTCCTCCGCAAAGTACTGGCTTTGCCCGGTTCAGCGGTGGCAGAGGGGCTTACTTTTCCGGACAAGCTGGTTATGGCAATACATATGGTAATACTGGTTTCCAGGTTAATTACCTCAGAAGGCAGGCCGAGAATCTGGGGCCCACAACGTTTAGACTCAACGACTTCAACAGTAAGCTGAAGTTTGATGCTTCAAGCCGGGCAGAGGTAATGGTAAAGCTTGGCATTTACGACGAAAGATCCAATTCCACTTATTTGGGCCTGACCCAATATATGTTTGATGCCGGAGGTAAAGACTACATCCGTATGGCCCCCGATGACAACCTTGCGGTGCGACGATACTCATTGGGTGTGCAGCATACTTTTCATGTGAATAAAGATTTGCAGTTCAACACCACGGCATATGCTTACACCACTACTCGTAACTGGAAAAGACAGGATTTTGCCTACGACCCGGAAGCGTCAAAGCTTACTGGAGTTACCTGGGGTAATGGTGAACTGCCCGGTGGGGGCGTTTTTATGAGAAACACTACAGGCAATCGAAACAGGCAATTTGAGATAGCAGGTGTTGAATCAAGGGTAAGGTATAATTATGCCCTCCTGAATAAAGATAACAGCCTTCAATGGGGCGCAAGACTACTTTACGAAAGAGCGTATGAGCAAAGAATAAACGGCACCATGGCCCAGGCCGCTTCGGGCGAACTTAGAAATGATGAAATCAGAACCGGACATGCTTTCAGCTCATGGGTGCAAAACAAGCTGCATTTTAACCCACGATTGTCTTTTACTACAGGGCTAAGGACAGAGGTGCTGGAATATGAACGCGATATCTTACGCATCAACTTTGAAGACGTGAACATGCGAAATAAGACGTTTCTGGCAGAGGTAATCCCCGGAGCCGGGATTAATTATAACCTGAATGAAAGGGTAGGTTTGTTTGCAGGTATACACAGGGGGTTTGCTCCACCAAGGATCAAGGATGCTATCAGCTCCTCAGGCGAAGATATGCAGCTGGAAGCCGAAAAGAGCTGGAATTTTGAATTGGGGACAAGAGCTACTTGGCCCCAGGCGGTTACCTTTGAGTTGACTGTTTTCCACATGGATTTTTCCAACCAGGTTATACCGGTATCTGAATCTTCCGGAGGGATGGGTGCGGGATACATAAATGGAGGAAGCACTATTCACAGAGGACTGGAGGGAGAGGTGATGCTGACGCTGTCGCAGTGGATTGATATGCCGGGAGAATTGACCCTGGGAGCCAATGGTACTCTCACCGAATCTTTGTTTTCCGGTGACCGGTTCCTGGTACAGAAAATACACCGGGAGGATGGAGAACAAGTGCTTGTAAATATCAACGGGAACAAAACCCCTTACTCCCCAGATTTTACCTCTTCCGGGTTTCTTCAGTTTGAAAGCACTGGTGGGATAGGTTTCAGGCTAAGTGGCAATTACACCGGCTCGCAGTATACCGACGTACTCAATACGGATGACGTTAATTCATGGATAGCCATGGCGGAAGAAAACAAAGAATATGACTATGTTCAGGCCACTGCAAACGGGCGAATAGGAAAGATGTCTTCCTTTTTTGTGATGGATGCAACGGCCTGGGTGGAATTGCCCATAGGGGTAGACCTGAACATCAGCGTGAAAAACTTGTTGGATGAAAGGTATATTGCAACGCGAAGACCCCAGGGGATAAGGGTTGGATTGCCAAGGTTCATTCATGTGGGGCTGAATTATTCCTATTAAAATCTGAATGTATACCCACCATAGGTGTTTGGTATAGTTTTGAATGCAAAAGATAACTTATAAACCGGACGTTCCCATGGAGTTTCCGGTTTTTTAAGT
>SLQX01000022.1 GCA_007131245.1 Bacteroidales bacterium | reverse complement strand
TTTTTGGTGATTTCACTAAACTGACAGCTAAATAACAGGCAGAAAGGCATTATTAACAGGCACCGTGAATCATTAACAACTTATTTCCAGACCCGGAGCTACCTCTCTTTTTTGTTGGCGCAAATTTACTTAAATAGAGGGAATAAGCAAATAAATAATAGGCGAGGTTAGAAAATTTTATACAACACGTGTAGCGTTATTTCACTACAAACCATCTATGGCTGGCTGAATGCAGGTTTTCAATTCAAGATGTGAATACGTTAACGAAGCAACACTATTCCCTCTCATATACTTTGACGCCTCCAACCCAGGTTTCAAGTACGGGAAGATCATAAATAATGCTTTCATCAACATGGAGCAAGTCTTCATCCATGATGACAAAATCAGCAAACTTTCCGGATTCAAGGCTGCCGCGGGTATGCTCCTCAAAGTTAGCTTTGGCAGACCATATGGTCATACCTTTAAGGGCTTGCCGGCGTGAAAGTGATTGTTCAGGGTACCAGCCCCCTTTGGGTTCTCCCTGGGAGTTGGTTCGGGTAAATGCTGCATGAAAGCTATAAAGCGGATTGATTTGTTCCACTGGAAAGTCACTCCCATTGGGCAACCAACCTGCCTGGTTTAACAAATCCTTATAAGCATAGGCTCCTTTTATTCTTTCAGCACCTAACCTATTTTCAGCCCAACCCATATCAGATACGGCATGGATGGCTTGCACAGAGGGGACAATGCCATACTTGCCAAAAAGGTAAAAATCGTCGGGGTCCACAACCTGGGCATGTTCAATTCTCCAGCGCAAGTCATTGCCCGGCTTCAGGTACCGGCTGTACATATCAAGCATTAAATGGTTGGCTGAATCACCAATACAATGGGTATTTACCTGGTAGTTATGAGCCAGGGCCAACTCACAAGCCTGCACCATCAATTCCAGGTTGTCAACCAACAGACCCAGGTTATCCGGCTCATCCTCATAGGGCGCTTTTAACAGCGCCCCTCTTGAACCCAGGGCTCCATCTGCAAAAAGTTTTATGGATCTTACTGTAAGATTGGATGTTTCAATAGGACCCCGGGGCAAAAAGTAGTCATAATTTTCTTTTGTGGGATTGAGCATGGCATATACCCTTATGTCAAGCTCACCAGCTTCAAATAAGCTATCAAGCATCAACACCTGGTTCTTATCCAGGCCGGCATCACAAACCGAGGTAAGCCCTACCTCAAAAAGGTCGGCCTGCCCCCTTTGAAGCAATTCTGCCATAACATCATCGGTAATAGCTGGAATTTGCGATGAAACAAGGTACATGGCTCTGTCAATAAGTAAACCTGTGGGCTTGTCATCTTCAACCACCACTTCGCCCCCTTCAACATGGGTGTCCGGGGTAATCCCTGCCAAATCCAGCGCCTTTTGGTTGGCAACTGCTGCATGTCCGTCAACTCTGACAATATATACTGGTGTATCCGGGAAAGCTTCGTTTAAAGCTTTATTGTCAGGCATTTGCTGAGTGGGAAACAAGTTCTGGTCCCAGCCCCTGCCCTGCAACCACTCACCAATCATACTTTGCTGATGCTCTCTAAGCCGATTAGTGATTTCATCCATAGATGCCGACATCCACAAATTGGCACGCAACAAATTGGTAGAATACCCCATAAAGTGGCTGTGAGGGTCCATAAATCCCGGGTAAACATAACGTTCTTCAAGGTCTACAACCTGGGGAGCAGTATACTGGGTGAGGATATATTCGCTATCACCTGTTTCCTTGATTTTTCCATCTTTAATAACCATGGCATCGGCCGTTGAAAAATCAGCATCAACAGTGTAAATACGCCCGTTGTGCAATATCAAATCAGCCTTTTGTTCTGAAGAGCATGAATAGATCAGCAACAGCGCTGCGAAAGCCGTAAAAAGGGAGTAAAGTTTGGGGACCATGAAACCATTTTTTTGAGAAAGAATTGTTTATCAAGGTGAATGAAAATCTATAGCCTTACACTGTGGGCAATAGGAAAATTGCAGAGATTTTGTTCACCTGATGTAAAGCTTAAACATCACTCACCTTGCTACAAAAATACAGAAATTCGCTTATAAACAAAATTTTCCGGATCCGGAGAACGTAGGGTAATAGTAGGAGCTGACTGTCTTTACCGGGGTTTTAGGATAAATTCGTGCAGATTTTCAAGGGGAAGAACCCGGATAGCTGCATCCAGCTTAATAGCTTCGCCGGGCATTCCGAATACCACACAGGACCTTTCATCCTGGGCAGCTGTTTTGGCTCCTGCTTGTTTCATCTCAAGCAGCCCCCTGGCTCCGTCGCTTCCCATGCCGGTCATAATAATTCCTACAGAGTTTTTCCCGGCGTAGCGGGCTGTTGACCTGAACAAAACATCCACCGACGGTCTGTGGCGATTTACCAGCGGACCATCTTTCACTTCCACATAATACCTGGCTCCACTTCTTTTTAGCAAAGTATGCTTGTTACCGGGAGCAATTAAAGCTCTACCCCGGATAACCGAATCATTGTTTTCAGCTTCTTTTACAGTTATCTGGCACACTTCATCGAGTCGTTGCGCAAAAGAGCGGGTAAACACTTCAGGCATATGCTGAACGATTACAATACCCGGAGAGTCGGCTGGCAGTTTCATCAGTAACTCTCTTAAGGCTTCCGTTCCCCCGGTTGATGCTCCAATGGAGATTACTGTTTCAGTAGTTTTAATCATACTCTGATTGGCGGAATGGGTAGAGATAACAGAGTCTGCGGAGTATTTTGGTTCCACCCTGTGAGATGGTGGATCCGATGAACGGCGGCTGCTTACCTTCCTGATTTTTGCCCTGGCCGCAGCTTTCACCACATCGCACAACCTGATGCGCGACTCTTCATAAAATTCACGGCTGGAAAGCTGGGGCTTGGTAATAATTTCAACGGCACCAAATTCAAGAGCTTTCATGGCTGTTTCAGTACCCGAAGCAGTAAGGCTGGAAATGATAACAACCGGGATGGGGTGCTGGCTCATAATCTTTTTCAGAAAAGTGAGCCCGTCCATGCGCGGCATCTCTATATCCAGGGTAATTACATCAGGTATTATCTTTTGAATCTTTTGCGCTGCATAAAAGGGGTCAGCAGCAGTACCAATAACCTCAATCTCTTTATCTGTGGAAAAAATATCACTCAAGGCTTGACGAACAACCGCCGAGTCATCTACAATCAATACTTTTACTTTTTCACCCATTGTAGTAGTTGATTTCTTAACATGGTTTGATCCAAGGGCTTTAACAGACCTATTATTTTACCCTTATTGGCATGTTGTTAATAAGCATGTTATAACTCAAGGAAATAAACTTATCTTACTAAGACAAATTTTGCCTGCTAATGATTTTTTGCAAAACGGCCCCGGTGTGTGTATTAAACTGGATTTTACGCCCATGCTTCCCTCCCACACTTTGTCCTGAGATACGAATTTTTTGTTCTTTAAGCACCTGGTAGGCGATATTGATGTTTCTTTCACCTATATGAAACTGGCTGACTTGTGTATCGATAACCTCTCCACCTCCAAAAACTTTGGCAACAAGCTGTGTACGACTGCACCCCATTCCAAGGAGTTTGTCAACCAACCTTTCAATGGCAATATTCCCGTATTTGGGAGAAGCCAATCCCTCGCCATTCCAAAAAGGGAGCATATAATGATTTATACCTCCCATCTTAAGAACCGGATCATAAACACACACAGCCACACAAGAACCCAAAATGGTATTTATAAGATAGGGCTCTTTGCTGGCAAACAAAGTGGATGGGTACAGGAAGTGAGTTTGGGTCTCCATCAACAAATTAATTAAAAAACTTCATCACTGTCGCTATCAAACAAAAATTCATTACCATCGCTGGCTGTAGAATCTACCATATCCGATGCCTGGCCTGCCGGTAGTTTTATAGTAAAAGTGGTTTGTTGACCAGGAGAGGACTCCAGCTCGATGCTGCCATCCAAAAGGTCAATAATGGCTTTGTTTACCGAAAGTCCCAATCCGTGCCCCCTGTTAATCGAGTTAATGCCTGTATCCAGCCTTTTGAACCGGTCAAAAATTATCTTTTTGTTTTTTTCCGAAACCCCTGCCCCAAAATCAGTAACTGAAATATATAAAAACGCTTCTTGCTTCCAGGCTTTCACCACCACCCTGCCCTTATCATAACTAAACTTAACGGCATTGCTCAACAAGTTTGAAAGGGCTGTTTTTAGCTTTTCGGCATCGGTAGGAAAGTAAAATCCTTCAACGGTACTTCCAGGAGTTTCTATTTCTTTTTCCAGTGAAAGCTGTTTCTTTTCAGCTTCGTATCTGAAGGAATCCAGTAAGCTGTCTATCAACTCGCCCATATCCACATTCATAATTTCAGGCATCCACTCGCCCGCTTCCAGCTTAGCAGCAGAAAATATATTTTTCAACTGAAAGTCAAGGTGGAAAGCTTCTGAATGAATTAGATGTACCATGGATATCACTTTATCCCAATCCTCCTTCTGTACATCAAGAATATTGCGACTTAACCCCAAAATGGCTGCAAAGGGGTTGATTATCTCGTTGGTAATATTGGAGATAAAGTGTGTTTTCATGGCCTCAGACTCCTCAAGTTTTGAATTAACTTCCTTGAGTTCACGAGTGAGCTTTTGAAGCTGATTCAAGGACTCTTTATTGTCTTTAAATCGCCTTTCAAGCTCTTGAAGTAGCTGTTCATCCGATAATGTGCTCATATTTTTTCATTTCAATGTATGTTCAGAATGGTTTTCTGGTATATCGTTTCTCACAAGATTTTGATGTGCTTTATTTGGGTGTGCTATTTTTCTGAAAAAAGCCTACACCTTCATAAATACAGTTGGTTTCAATTGTACAAGGGGTACCTTCATGCCAGTTATTGATTCACTGTGGCCAAGGAAAAAATAGCCCCCGGTTTTCAGATGACTGCACAACCTGTTGATCACCTTTTGCTGGTTCTCTCTATCGAAATAGATTAGCACATTGCGACAGAAAATAACATCAAAGGTCTCATCCACAGGGTAAGATTCATCCATAAAGTTCAACCTTTGATAATATGTTTTTTTTCTCAATTCTGCTGTAACTCTAACTGTAGGCTTTACACGATTTTTGGAGCGTAAAAAATACTTTTTCTTGGTTTCCAGGGATATATTGGCCACCCTCTCTTCGGTATAAACAGCATCTACAGCTTTTTGCAATATCCGGGTTGAGATGTCGGTGCCCATAATTGAAAAGTCCAGTTTTTTTTCTTTCTGCGCAAATTCAGAAATTAAAATGGCAAGCGTGTATACCTCTTCACCACTGGAGCAGCCGGCACTCCAAATCCTCATGGTTGGATTACGTTTTTCCCTGGCAATGAATTCGGGGAGCACTGTTTCTTTTAAAAATTGAAAATGTGCCGGCTCCCGGAAAAAATCGGTTTTATTGGTTGTTACGGCATCTATCATGTGCACCACCTCAAGTGCTTCCCCCTCTTTACTGAAAACAAATTCGCAATACTGATCATAGGAGTTCATTTTCAGCTCTCGTAGCCTTTTTTGCAAACGACTTTGCAGCATTACACGCTTAGCAGGTGGCATTTTTATACCGTATTGCGAATAAATAAAACTGCTGAGCTTTTCAAATATTTCGTCGGGCATTTGCACTTTGTAAATGGCCGAAAGGGTATTTATATTTTCCTTGTCGGAGGGATTTGCGATTGATTTCGACATTTTGAAAAAATAATTAAATTATGTGCCGGGTGAGAATTCACCACTTTATGAAACAACTACCACTAAAAAAAATGAATTAATGCCGCTACTTTACTTCAGCAGCCTTGAGAAATTCAACCTCTATTTTGTTCTTAAAAATGGTATATTTTTCTGTCAACAAAGGGATTAGATTGGTGGCATCTTCATACTGTTCATTTCGGATATATCGATCAATAATTTTGGCTGTGGCATGTACCTGTGATGCACCAATACTTCCTGACAAACCTTTCACAGTCATAATAATTAACTTGAGGGCATTGGTATCATTCATCTCAAGGGCAGATAGCGTTTGAGTATAAATTCGCTCCATATCATCAATAAAGGACTCAAAAAGAAGCTCTATATTGAACTGGTTTTGCTTAGCATGTCCCATTATCAGGTCCAGCGTTTTTTTATTGATGACCGGTTTTTTCTCAATATCCTCAACATTAAGGTATTCCTGTTTCTTTTGAGTTAGAGATGCAGTTCTTTCCTTGATCAGTTCGCAGAGGGTATCATAAAGTTGTTCAGGCCTTATGGGCTTTATCAGGCAATCATTAAAACCTTTTTCTTTGTATTTGTCATCAATGGCAAATGATTCATCTGCTGTAAGTAAAACAACAGGCGGGAGAACTTCATAATCCTTTTTAAGCTTTTGTAATGCGCTAACCCCATCCATGACAGGCATCACCTGATCCATCAGGATGATATCATAGTGGATTTTTGCAAAAATATCAAAAGCATTAATGGCTGTTTCCCTGTACATTTCAACAGCAGCCTGCCCATTGGAGGCTATGCTTACACTACACCCCATATCTTCCAACATGAGTTTCATAACCTTCTGGTTGATAACCATATCCTCCACCAACAGAACCGAACAGTTCAGAGGTTCTTTCCGGTTTTTCTTATCTTTTTCTACCATTGCTATATCATTTGTGGGTTCTTCGGCAATCATAAGGGGGATGGAAAACCAAAAAATGGCCCCCTGGTTTTCGGCGCTTTTCAAACCAATGTCGCCTTTCATAAGGTCGACCAGTTGCTTGCAGATTGCTAAACCAAGGCCACTGCCTATGCTTCCCTGGCTTTTTGAATTATCCAGTTGGGCATAATCTTTAAAAAGCTTTTTTTGTCCCTCGGCACTTATACCCGGTCCGGAATCTTCAACCTCTATTTGAAGCATCAGGTTTTCTTTATCCACAACACGGTAATCCACCCTGATCTCAACCCCACCCTTTTGGGTAAATTTAAGGGCATTGGATAGCAGGTTGGATATTATTTGTACAATTTTATTTTCATCTCCTATGAGGGAGCCAGGCAGCCCATCGGCAAGATGGGACTCCAAACTCAACTCCTTTTCTTTTGCCTGTGGCTTATAAAAAGTCAGCAAACGTCGGAGGGTTTCCTGTATGTTAAACTCCTTGTGTTTTAATTTCATCATTCCCGATTCCATTTTTGTAAAATCAAGCACATCGTTAAGTAAGTTGAGTAGGGTTTCGGAGGAGACTTTGAGTGCCTTGGTATACTCTTGCTGTTGATTATCAAGTTGTGTTTTCTCTAAAAGATGTAATAAGCCAGTAATACCTCCTATGGGATTGCGAATTTCATGACTAAGCCTGGCTAAAAATTTTTGCTTCATCTCGGTGGTTCTTTTGGTAAGCTCCACCTCCTGTCTCAGTATCTCATTATTCTTTTGCCAACTTATATCCTGGATGGTAATAATCATTCGCTCGGGTTGTCCTTCAGGTGTGTATTTCACCTGCCCAACCTCGTGTATATACTTCACATTACCTGAGCTATCTAAAACTCGGTAATCAACTGTAAATTCAGATTTATTTTGCTCTACAACCCCTTTTTTAAGAACCTGGTAGCGGTTTTTGTCTTCATCATGAATGTTTGGAGGTATGCCAGTTTTGCTGAAATCAGTTTTTTCAGAGGCTTGTGGCATATCAAGTATTTCAAAAAACAGGTCATTGTATACCATACTTTTATCCCCAAAAAACATATCGCAACACCCCAGCTTTGCAATATTCTGTGCTTCAGAAAGTTTTTCCTGGCTCACCACCAATTCGTTGTGCATATTTTTTCTCTCTGACAAGTCAGAAATCACCATAGTAAACCCAGGTGTATTTCCACTGGCATCTTTCCGGAGTGTAAACTTGCCCTGGAGCCAATACTTTGTCCCCTGTTCTTCAAGTGAGAACTCAATACTGCGGGGTTTTTTAAAATTCTTAACCCAGTTGATGGATTCATTGATTTTACCAGCAACCTCCCTGGGGAAAACATCCCGGAAAGTGCGCCCAACAATATTTTTTGCTTTAAAAAAACTCAAAGGATGCTTATCGTCCGAGTGTTGGTGTGTAATTACACCATTGGCATCCAGGGTAAAAACCAGGTCGTCAATGGAGGCTATGGTTGACTTGAGCATTTCCTTGGTTTCAAAAAGCTCTTTTTTGGTTTTATGCCTGTGAACAGCTATATGTATTGCCGAAGAAAGCACCCGGTCATCAAAAGGCTTGATGATAAAGCCATGTGGTTCGGTTTTCATCAGCCTTTGGATAGTAGATTCATCAGAGTGAGCCGTAAGGTATATCACGGGAATATCCAGTGAAGGGGTGATTTCCTCAACCGTTTGTATTCCATCAATATCACCATCGAGCATTACATCCATCAGAATAAGATCGGGCTGATGCAAATTAGCCAGGAAAATGGCATCCTTACCATTGCGGGCCTTTGCCGGCACCTTATAGCCCATCTCCTCAAGCTTCATCTCGATAAAACTCGATATGATAGCATCATCTTCAACAATTAAAACTTTCTTTTCAGGCATAGCTCGCTGTATTTGGATTTGTTGTTCAGAACAACCCAGGTCAATTCCCAATCTAATAATAGATTGTTATTTTAGAATTCATCCAATAGCTGGACAAGTTCCTCATAGTGCTTTTTAATATGTTTTGCAGTGTTAAATGCCAGTTGGTTTTGGCCGGTTTTAATGGCATTATCCACATCACGTGCAACCTGGTAAAGCCGGTTGGCACCTATGGAGCCAGAAATACCAGCCAATGAATGGGCACTGGTTTGTAATTCATCTGGGTTTTCTTCTGAAACAGCTTTTTCGATGGATGTAATTAACACCTTTGCCTCCGGGGCAAAAGAATCCACTATATCCTGAACGAGCTCGGGATTTCCCTTGGCATACTCCTTCAGCATATTCATGGTTTCATCTTCCAGAATTTCCAGATTTTGATAGTTTTTGTTGTTTTGATCGTCTGATTCTTTCATTGTAAGTTTGTTTTATTGAACTGCCAGTAAAAACCACTCCTAACAAATTTTTGCAAGACAATAACAAAGATGCCTAAAAATAGAACTTGCGAATGTTAACCAATGATATTAATGATTGGTTGCTTTGTTAATTTTTTTGACCACTAAGGGTTTTACCTTCTATTAGAATCTCCTGTTAAAGACGGTAACAGGTTGACTAAATACATTGGTATAGGGCTGTATAAAAACCATTTTCTGCTTTGGATTAAAATTACATACAATAAAGCACATTGAACGTGGGGTTTAAATTTTATTATGCTTTTAACCAGCAGTATGATTTTCATACAGCCCTCCAAGTCTAAGAGTTATCAGAATTTTTCATATTCATCATCTTTCACATTACCCAAATTAAGATTCACGCCGCTTGGAGTGTTTTGGGTGTCCTTTTTTTGTTCTGTTTCCTTTTTTGGAAGATTATTGCTATTGTGCGATTTGGCAAATGTTTGTTTGCCATAATTCTCCGCTGGTTTCACAACATGGCTGGCATCGGCTACCTTTGATTTCCTTTTGGCTCTTTGCTGATCCAGTTTAAAGTAAGACACCATTTCCAGCAATTGGTCTGCCTGACCGGCAAGCTCTTCACTACTTGTAGCCATTTCTTCACTGGCTGCAGCATTTTGTTGGGTAACCTGGTTAAGCTGCTGAATGGCAGAGTTAACCTGGTCGGCACCTGAGTTTTGCTCAACACTGGCAGCTGCAATTTCCTGTACAAGCTGAGTGGTTTTGTTGATTTCCGGTATCAACGATTGCATCAGACCTCCGGCCTTTTCGGTAACATCCACACTGCTGGTGGCAAGTGCATTGATTTCGTCGGCTGCAACTTTACTGTTTTCTGCAAGCTTCCGTACCTCAGCAGCCACCACTGCAAATCCTTTACCGTGCTCACCTGCCCTTGCCGCCTCAACAGCCGCATTAAGTGCAAGAATGTTGGTCTGACGTGAAATTTCTCCAATGATGGAGATTTTATCCGCAATGGTTTTAATAGATTCAAGACTTTCTCCGGCAGCACTACCCACTTCGGCAATACCATCAGAAACCTTTTTGGCAATTTTCTCGGTTTCGCGGGAGTTATCCGTATTTTGCTGAATGTTGGCAGCCATTTCTTCCATGGATGAGCTGACCTCTTCGGCAGAAGAAGCCTGCTCAGTACTACCCTGGCTCATCTCCTGGGATGTCCCTGCCATCTGCTGGCTGGCCGAAGCGATATTGTCTGAACCCGAAACCACGCTACCTATTACCTCACGCAGCTTTTCTACCATACGTTGCATAGCGTTGGCCAACTGCCCTATTTCATCTTTTTGCAACAGCAATTCGGATTCCACGTTAACGGTTAAGTCACCATCAGCAACGGTTTCAGCTATGGCAACACCTCTGTTGACACCTGTGGTAACCATTCGTGTAATGACCACACCAAGTATCAGGGCCACAATTACACCTATGATTATACCACCCACCATCATGGCGTTGCTTTGAACTGTAGCCGTATCTCCGGCCGCAGCTTCATCCTGGGCTAAAACAACGTTGATCTCCTGCAACCGGTTAAAAATCTCCATAACATCCTGGTGCAAAGGATTCGATTCAGTCACAATGGCCTGGCTCATGGTCTCAAAAGCATCCACAGCACGCTGGGCTTCTCTGTTAATAATGGCAAAATAGTTGAAAACATTTTCGGCCGAAGGCACCATCACTTCTGCATAGTGGTTATAGGCAGCATCGGAATTTCCCTGTTGAATAAGTTGTTTAATACGATGTACTGCAGCATGAAACTCATCATGATGTGCCATCATATCACGCATGTTACGGTTGATCTCTGCATTATTGGTTTCAAAATCCGGCAGCCACATTCCAAAGTTACAGCGGGTGGGGTCGTCGCCTCCGTCAAATAGCTGCATATTCTGGATAGCATCAACCGTTTCCACCTGCAAAGCATAGTGGTCTTTCATAAACTCTTCCAGGTCGCGGTTTATCTCCATGGGGTTAAGCAAATCTGTTTCAAGGACCGCATCATGCAAACGGTCAACCTGCTGAACATTAAAGTTTCTCCAGCTCTCAATATTTTGCATCAGATCACGATAAACCCTGGCTTCCTCCTCCGTCTGGTCAAGTGGGGCAAATAATTCATTATACCGCTGATATTCTTCCCTGTGATGTTGAATTTCTGACAAAATCTGGTTCCTGTCAGCCCGGCTTAATTGGTTGTCCAGAAGCTGAATATAGCCCCTTTGTACCCTTTCAAGGTTGGCTTCCATTTCTCCCAGGTATTCAATGCTGGGCATCCTTACATCAGATACTTCATGAAAAGAATTACCCACATTTCTTAGGCCCAAAAGCCCTATAACACCAATGATAACGGCAATTAACACCACCAACATAAAACCGGTTAGTATTTTTGTCCCTGTTTTTAAATCTTTAAATCTCATGTTTTCCTCCTGTTTAATTATTAATAATTGGTTTTTGAACATTCAACCATTTGAGCTAACTTGTTTGTTTGTGTTTGTTTGATCTCGAAAGTTGTTTTGTTCCAACAGGATTAGCATCGTTCTACTTGTTGTTTGGCATACAATACAAATTATTTTTTGGTGCCGTATCAACTTACTCTTTTTCATTCACCTTCTCAGCTGCTTCATCAGCTGTTTGGGTTGCAATTACAAGCTCATCCACCGAAAATACTTTATCAATA
>SLQX01000197.1 GCA_007131245.1 Bacteroidales bacterium | reverse complement strand
TTTTCTTTCTTTCGGTAATATCCAGGTTGGTACTCAACAAACACTTCTCTCCGTTGATGGTAATTTGGTTTCCATTGAAGAAAGAGTAGCTTGCTTTACCCTCTTTGACGGTAGATATTATTTCCAGGTCACTGACAAACCCATTTTGTGCCAGTTCATGCTGAAAAGTCCTAAGTGATGCATCGTCCATCGCTACACCAAGCTCACCTGCCGTTTTTCCAATGATGGATTTAACGGGTAAGTCAAGCTTATCAGCAAAAGTTTTATTTACCAGGATATATCTACCCTGCTTGTCACTTAAAGAAATTTCAACAGGAGCTGCTTCAAAAAGTGTTTCAAACATCTCTTTACTCTGTCTCAGCTCTTCTTCGGCAAGTTTTTTGGCTGTAGTGTTTCTGCCGAAAAAGCAAGCACCCTTTACTATACCATCCAACATAATAGGATTGCCCGATACTTCAATGTATATCTTTTCTTTACCGCTGTCAACCACATCCTCAAAAACCAAGCTTTCATTGGCCAGAATCCTGTCATAACGCTCTTTCCATGTATCCCGAAAACCCTCTGGCAGTGCATCCAGCAAACGGGTACCCTTTTTTATTTCTACCCCGAATGTACGCTTGAATTCCCTCGCAAAAACATTGTTTACATATTTTATTTCATAATTGTTATTCAGAGACCAAATGCTATCCATTGAGTTTTCGATAATGGCCTTCAGGTCTGCTTCACTTTCCTGTAAGGCATCCTCTGCTTTCTTTCTGTCTGATACATCCCTGCATATCCCTTCATGATAAAGCACCTTCCCGTTTTCATCCTTGATGAACCTGGCATTTTCCTCAAGCCAGATAACCCTCCCATCCTTTCTTTTCAGCCGAAATGTAACAAGCTCAGGTGAAAACTCTGAACTAATCGTTACTTCCTCTCTTTCAGATTCATGAACATAAATATCACCAGGGATGTAAACCTCTTTCAACTCTTCAAGGCTGCTGTATCCCAACATTTTAACAAATGCAGGGTTGGCATCCACGAAAGACCCCTCCGGGGTAGAACGATAAAACCCATTGGGCATGGTGTCGAACAAATCTTTATATTTTGCTTCACTATCGCGAAGTGCCTTTTCTGACTTTTTTCTCTCCTGAATATCAGATTCAGCCCTCTCTATGGCTGCTTTATTGATGGAAAATATATTATGGCTCACAATTCCCAAAAACACCAGTGCGATGGTCGCGTTGGCCAAAAAATCTTTGAACTCATAATCGGATATGCCCAGGGAGTCTCTTACAACAAAAAGATAAATCACAAGCAAGAACGCATTTACGAGGGTGTAAACCAGGCTCAGTCCTCTTTTTTTATCAATCAACATGGGTGCCATGGCCAGGATAGGGAACAGCCACATAACCGTATCCAACCTGGCAATACCGGGTCCGCTGCTCACAATCAGGACCAACCACACCAGGGCAAGACTCGAAATCAATAAAACATTGGCTGATAACGAATATTTTCCTTTAACCAGCAAAAAATAACAAAATACAAAAACCAGCAGGGCGACAACCATAGGTATTACCACGGGCAGGTAAACAAAATCATAAAAAGAACCGTAGGCATGCAGGGAGGCAATTATGGGTATCATCAAACCCAAAATAATCATGGCCGATAGTACCAGGTAATAAACAAACCGTGCTTTCAGCCGGATGATATAATCAGCATCCTGGTATACTTTTAAAGCATAGGGAAGTTGAGTGTTTTTTTCCATAATTCAGGGTCTTGGTTTATATCTGCATTTAATGCCCAAATGTATAATCTGCCGCTTACCGTTTTACTGTATTATCGTTTAAGCCAACCCGGAAAACCCGGGAACTGCAAGCACCTCCAGATAATCCGGCTGGTTGAAACATTATTGTTGGGTGGTGAACCCATTGGTTTCAGGTAAAGTTATCCAAACGGTTGTACCATTACCGGGTTCAGAATGGAACTCCAGTTTTCCTCCATGTTCATTAATGATATTTTGAGTAATTGACAACCCGAGCCCTGTCCCTTTACCGGGAGCTTTTGTGGTGAAAAACGGATCGGTGGCTTTCGACAGAATATCTTTGGTCATCCCTTTACCGGTATCTTTTACTCCAACCACCAGGTGTTTCTCTTTTTTACGGGTCAAAACAGTTATCTCGCCTGTATTTTCAATAGCATGTATGGCATTGGACAAAACATTCATAACGGCCTGGTGAAGTTTTCCCTCATTACAAACCAGCAAAGCTTGCCCGGGGGTGTAATCTTTGTGGGTTTTAATCTTACGACCTATCTGATCATTAAGGATTGCCAGGCAATTGTCAATGATAACATGAACATCAGCGGACTCATGTTTCTCATCATCATTGCGGCTGTAGTGATTGAGGCTGGACACGATGGCTGAGGCCCTGTTAATTCCTTCATTGGCAATTTTCATCAAATCATCAATATCCTGACTCCCCTGCGCCTTATGCACATTCAAATACTCGTCAATGGACAATATGGCCCCTTTGATAAAATTGAGCGGATTATTGATTTCATGAGCAACGCCTGCAGCAAGAACTCCCAAGGAGGCCATTTTTTCAGAATGAATGAGTTGCTTCTGTGTATTCTTAAGAGTTTCCAGGGTTGAAGAAAGCTCTTCGCGCTGAAGTCTCAGATCGGTGTTAGCCGTTTTAAGGTCCTTGTTTCGCAAGGCTAGCTCCCTGGTTCGCTCTTTCACCAGCCCCTCCAGCTCTTTCTTTTGTTTACTGATTTTACGGGTACGCAGCCTGATAAACAAGAACACACCCATGGCAATAACAAACAGTACCCCCACTCTAAACCATGTTGTTTGCCAGTAAGGCGGATGAATAACCAGCATTAGCGAAACCCCTTCCTCATTCCAAAATCCATCGTTATTAGATGCTTTGATTGTCAAGTTATAATTCCCCGGAGCCATATTGGTAAATCCAATGAAATTGCGGTTTCCGATATAAATCCACTGGTCACTTCTCCCATCAATATTGTAAGCAAATTGATTCTTTTGGGGATCGGTATAATCCAAAGCTGCAAATTCAACCTGGAAATTCATGACACCATGCTCAACTTCGATTTTATCAGCGTAGGTAACAGACAAACCTTCGCTCACCGATTCGTTATACTTTTTGAAGTCTGTTAATTTAACATCAGGCACCTGCTTGTTCAGTTTTATGTTTTCGGGATAAAAGCTAAGCAACCCATCCACGGTCCCAAAAGCCAATACACCCTCACTGCTTTTAAAGGATGCTCCCCAGAAGAACTGATTTGCCGGAAGGCCGTCACTTTCATCAAAATTTAAAAACACTTCTGTTTCCGGATCAAACTTTGACAACCCATTGTCGGTGGCAATCCACAGATTTCCCTGGCTATCATCCAGGATTGAAAAAACTATATTGTTGGCCAGACCATCGGTTTCTGTATACGTGGTAAAATTTTCATTCAGGGGATCAAACTTCACAAGGCCTCCTCCAAACGTTCCCAGCCATAACGAACCCTCTTTTGATTTGTGTATGGCAAGCACATTGTTGTTACTCAAACTATTGGGATTACCGGGCTCATGCCTGTATTGCCTGAAATATTTTTCTCCGGGGGCATACCTTATTAACCCTTCAGCCCAGGTCCCAATCCAAATTGTATCTTTATTCTCAACAAGTAGTGCATTGGGTTGAACCTGTACATTGGCAAGGGTTGCAGTTTCTCCTGAGGCGTGCTGGAAAGATTGCCATTTTTTCTCCCCGGGGTTATAAACATTCAGTCCACTTTCTGTACCCACCCAGACAGCTCCATCCTCTCCCATGCGAATTATCTGGATGGCATTATCACTGAGAGAATAAGGGTTCCCGGGCTCGTGCTCAAACCTGTCAATTATATTTTGCTCTTTATCAAAAACATAAATCCCACGGGTAGTGCCAACCCAAAAGTTCTTTTGAGCATCCTCCATCATCGAGGTAACACCATTAAGGCCCACAGCTTGCTGAATTTTACTGTCGTGAATGTATTGATTGCTGCGGGAATCAAAACAAGTAAGCGGAACATTGAAAGCACCAACCCAAATTAACCCCTTGTGATCCTCATATATGCTCCGAACAGTACTTCCAAATAAAGAGTTGGGGTTGTCAGAGTAATGCCTGTAAATTCTGAAATTTTTATACCTGGTAATTTTGTCTACTCCTGTTTCACTACCCACCCAAATTATTCCGTTGCTATCCTCAAAAAGAAATCTTATTCTGCTTGAGGTAAAAGCACTTTCAGTATAATCTGTAAACCTCGAAAAACTTTTATCCTCCGGATCGAAAAAATCTACCCCGGCACCTTCATACCCCACAAGATATTCACCGGTTGATACCTGCAGCGTGGTGTAAACATTGTTCCCGGTAATATTTTCCCGGGTTTGTGCATCAGGATAGAAAACATGAAACTTGTCTTTATTCCGGTCATACAGGTTCACACCTCCTCCTATTGTGGAAAACCATATCAAACCATCACTATCCTGGTAAATTTGGTAAATAGCATTACTGCCAAGCATTTGTTTGCCCTTGCGGTTCCAATATCTGACATATTTGCCAGAATCCGGGTCAAGCCGGATAATGCCAGTAGAATTAAAACCCACCCAAACATACCCTTCGTTATCAATGAACAGACTACGAATGGCATCCTCTGTTAAGGGGTTATCCGGCGTACCAAAACGATATTGAGTAAACAGGCCGGTATGCTTATCAAGCCGGTTCAATCCTTTACTCCAGGTACCCACCCAAATATTTCCTGAGTGATCCTCAGCCACTGCCCATGTATCATCACTACTAATGGATGCATCGTCGTTTTCGCCATGGTGATAAGAGGTGAAATTTTCTGTCCTGGTATCGAAACTTTTCAGCCCTCCTCCCTGGGTAGCTATCCAAATAATGCCTTCATTGTCGATGTGCATATCCCGGATAAGATTTCCCGTGAGGGAAACCTCACCATTCTCGGTATATATAAACTTCTTAAAACCATACCCATCATACCGCATCAACCCATTGAGGGTTCCAAACCAGATAAACCCCAAATTATCCTCAACAATTGAGAACGTTGCTCCTGGAGATTGACCATATTGATCGGTCACCGATGATATTTTGAACTCACGGTTTTGTGAAAAGCAGCCCATCACCAATAAAGCAAGGAGGGCATATAGTAAGTATCCTTTTTTTAACATAGAAAATCCTTGGTCATTAACAGGGGTACTCCATTTATTTTTAACTGCTGCGTCCACCTCACACAACATCACTATACCAGGAAGTAAGCATATCCATGGGGCAAAACAAGTGAATTCAAAATTAATTAAATTTATAACAAGGGATAAGGCATAACTTCTATGTTAGCAATGTTAATAATTATTTGAAAAAAATATCTTTCTGATTAAACACCTGTCCTGCCAGATTATTTTATCACCCAACACCTATAACACACACACCATCATCCTCTTACGAGTTTTTAAAAATTTACATACACCGCTTTATTTTATGCCCGAGATTTTAAATTCTTGTCGGCAAATTTTATAATGCATATATAAGAAACATGTCAGGGACTCATAATCAAAATCTTACAAAAATCAAGCTTTTTTGCAATTACTTTTCAACATAACCCAGCATAAATCAGTGCATTACAATTTTTATTACTTTTACAAAAAAAATGAACAGATGCATAAGCTTCTATATATAGATGATGAAAAACACAACCTGGTAACCTTACAGGTATCCATCAAGAAATGGTATGAAGTGTTTACCCTAGAAAGCCCATTAGAAGCTCTGGAGTTGATCGAAAAGGAAAAGATAGGAGTGGTAATCACCGATCAAAGGATGCCCGGAATGTCGGGGCTTGAACTGGCAGAGAAGATTCAGGAGAACTTTGAAGATGTGATTGTAATTATACTCACTGCCTACGATGACAGCAATGTAATGCTAAAAGCCATTAACCAGGGAGGTATATTCAGATATATGCTCAAGCCCTATGACATCAAAGACCTGAGGCAGACGCTAAAAAATGCATTTGACACCTATGAGCTCAGATTAAAGAACCGAGGCCTGGTGAATGATCTTTTAAAACAAAACAGGGAGCTTTCACTGCAGGAAAGAAAATACAGGTTAATCTTTGACCACTCACCACTAGGCATTGCCCATTTTGATAAAAACGGCAAGATAACCCGCTTCAATAAACGGTTTAGTGAAATAACCGCTTCCAGTTGCAGGTTCCATAGCCTAAAGCTATTAACCCAAAGCCCCAACCACAAAATAGCATCGGCCCTGCATAAAACATTAGAAACCAATACGACGGAAACCTTTGAAGGAGCGTATGAGAGAATTGAAGGAGAAGCAATCCCCGTGAGGGCAATTTTCACACCTATAAAAGAAGAAGACACCAATGATGGGGTGGTAATGCTAATAGAAGATCTGAGTGAAATTCAGAAACAGGAAGAATTAAAAAAGCAAGTGACTATCGCCAAAGAGGCAGCCCGCTTTAAGCAAAACTTTCTGGCAGAAATGAGCCATGAAATACGCACTCCCCTGACAGGTGTAATAGGCATGACCGAAGTTTTAAGACGTTCCGGTCTCAACGACCAGCAAATGGAGCATGTGTCCATGCTGAGGCAATCAGGAGATGACTTAAAAATTATCATTAATCAGGTGCTGGATTACTCCAAAATTGAAGCAGGTAAAATCCCCCTGAATATCACCACTTTTCCCATAAAAAATATATTTCAGAAAGCTGAGAAGTTATTCCAAAGCATTTGCAACAAACCCATTACTTTTCATGCCCAAATCGACCCCCGTCTGCCAGAGGTAATTGAAGGAGATGAATTACGCATCATGCAAATCATCAACAATTTGGTAACCAACGCAGTAAAATTCACAAAAGAAGGAAGCATCACCCTGGCATCTGAAAGGGAAACCCATAACTCCACAAGTAACGAATATACAATTAAGTTTTCGGTAAGCGATACCGGGAAAGGAATACCCGAGGAGATGCAAAAGATTCTTTTCACACCTTTCACACAAATCGAAGACGAGGATTCAGAAAGTATTGAGGGTACAGGTTTGGGGCTGGCTATTTGCAAAGAGCTGGCAAAACTTCATGGAGGCGAAATAGGAGTAACAAGCCAGGCCGAAACAGGCAGTACCTTTTGGTTTACATTGCGGGTAAAAGCAAATACAGTTATCCAAACAGCTAATCCTCAACAAGAGCAACAGGAAAACGCTAAAACCATAGCCCCCATTAAAATACTTTTAGCCGAAGATAACAGGACTACACGAAACGTACTGAAACTTTTGCTCAAGAGCCAGGGCCATCAAATAACCATTGCCACCAATGGTGAAGAAGTGCTCCAGAAGTTCACACCCGACAATTTTGACCTGGTGATTATGGATATACAAATGCCAGTGATGGATGGAATAGCTGCCACACAAAAGTTGAAAGAACTCCACCAAAACCTGCCACCCATTGTGGGACTCAGTGCCAATGCACTGGAGGGAGATCGCGAAAAATATCTTTCCCTTGGTCTTGATGAGTATCTCACCAAACCCTTTAGCCAGGAGGATTTTCACCAGGTGCTGAAAAAATTCGAACTGTCAGGCTGACAGAAAATAGGGGATACAATTTTTCCTCTGAGATTCCAACCATATCAATGATTTGTCTTAACTTTACCACCTCAACGTTGTCTTTTCAGGCTTGGGCCTAAGTTAAAGTCTGATAGTTTTAACCCAAATTTTATTTCTAACCCAATCATCCCATGCAAACTGCAGAGTCCTTTGTTTCGCGCATTTTATATGAAGACAATCACATCATTGTGGTCAACAAGCTCCCCTCTGAGATTGTGCAGGGAGACAAAACGGGAGACATGCCCATGAGTGACCTGGTAAAAGCTTATATCGCCAAAAAATACAACAAACCCGGCCAGGTATTCCTTGGTGTTGTCCACCGTATCGACCGCCCGGTGAGTGGTGCCGTAATTTTTGCCCGCACATCCAAAGCCCTTTCCCGTCTTAATAGCATGTTGCAAAAACGTGAACTTGAAAAAAAATACTGGGCAGTGGTCAAGAATAAGCCCCCCGCCTCCAGGCAGACCCTTACCCATTATTTGCGCAAAAACGAAAAACAAAACAAGTCGTATGCGGTTCCCGAGGCTGCTCCCGACAGTAAAAAAGCGGAACTGCAGTATACGCTTCTGAAAAGCAGCGATAACTACCACCTCCTGGAAATTGAACTGATTACGGGTCGTCACCACCAGGTTCGTGCGCAGCTATCAGCCATCCAGTGCCCCATCAAAGGAGACCTGAAATATGGCTTTGACCGCTCCAATGCCGATGCCAGCATACATTTACATGCACGCAGCCTCAGGTTTGTTCACCCCGTAAAACAGGAGCCTGTTGAAATCACCGCCCCCCTGCCCAAAGATCCTCTGTGGGACTATTTCGATAAAGAAGTTCCCTCCCCCAAAAAATAAAGGCAAAATAAAATTGAGTGGTATTGTGTTGTATATTTGAACAAACAAAAACCACTACTCCTATGCCTTTGTACCTCAAAAAGCTTTCTGGCAGCATACTCATGCTCATAGTTTTGGGGTTTCCTGCCAAGGCCCAGTTCTTCGCTGCCGGTGAGGACCCATTTTCCATAAGCTGGAGACAGATTCATACTGAAAACTTCCAGGTTATTTTTCCGGAGGAATATGAAGAACAGGCGAAATACATCACCGATGTACTTGAATGGTCCTACCAAAACGCCACAGAAAGCCTTGACCATTCGCCCCGTAAGGTTTCGGTAATCATCCACAACCAAACAGTGATTAGCAATGGATTTGTATCCTGGGCGCCCCGCAGAGCCGAATTGTATACCAATCCCCCGGCCAACAACGACACCCACGATTGGCTCGAACGCCTTACCATCCATGAATTCAGGCATGTTGTACAAATTGACAAGCTCAACCAGGGTCTCACCCGCCTGCTTGGTTTTTTGTTTGGAGAAATGGCAACGGGGGCCGTAGTGGCCCATCTTCCCATGTGGTTTTTGGAAGGCGATGCTGTTGCTGCAGAAACGGCACTGACCCATTCGGGACGTGGGCGACGCCCCTCTTTTGAGCAGGGACTCAGAGCGCTAACTCTGGAAAAGGGGATTCACTCCTTTGATAAAGCCTACTTTGGATCTTATAAAGATTATGTACCCAATTACTACGAGTTGGGGTATCAGCTGGTAACCTCTGCAAGAGCTGAACATGGAACCATGGCATGGAGCCCCGTTATTGATAATGTGGCCCGAAGACCGGTGCTTCCTTTTCCCTTTAGCAGGGAAATGAAAAGACAATTTGGACAAAGTAAGGACAACCATTATTTTCATACTTTTCAAACGCTGGATTCGCTTTGGTCGCAACAAAAAAATCAACACACCTACACCCCGGCAGAAACCATAAGTAAAGGAAACCGTATCTACACCAATTACAACCAGGCACACTGGATAGATAACCAAACAGTAATTGCTCTCAAAACCGGACTGGGTGACATCCCAGGGGTTGTAAAAATCAACCTGGAAAACGGCGAAGAAACCAGACTTTTTGAGCCGGGACGTTTTTTCCCCAATGCCTTTGATTATAGTAGCGGAAAAATAGTTTGGAATGAGCTGCGTCCTGACCCCCGATGGGAGCACCGCAGCTGGTCAGACATTATGATGTATGATGTGGCGTCAGGTTCGCGCAAAAGAATTACCCATAAAGGGAGGTACTTTTCCCCTGCCCTTTCGCCTGATGGATTAGTAATAGCAGCAGTGGAAACCTCGGCCACAAACAGGTACGCCCTGGTTCTGCTGGATGCATCTACAGGTAAAGAAACATGGCGTTTTTCTTACGAATCAAACGACTTTATCATGCAGCCCGCCTGGCATGAAGATGGCCAAAAAATTGCCATCCTGGCCCTTGACGAGGCAGGCAAACGCATTGATATACTAAATCCGGAATCAGCAACCATCGAAACAGTTCTTTCTTCTACCCATACAGAAATATCTTCCCCCTGTTTTCATGATGATAATATCCTTTTTACCGGTTCCTGGTCAGGGATTCATAAGACTTACAAACTCAACACTGACAATCAGGACGTTGAAAAAGTCATATCCACAAAGTACGGAGCCACAGAGGCCAGTTCGTCACCACAGGGTGATAAAGTTATGTTTTCTTCCTACACGACAGAGGGTTACCAGCTACAAACCATCCAGACTGAAAACCTGGCACATATCCCCCTGTCGCAGGTAGAGAATCACTCACCAGCGCGACACCAAACCCTGAGTGAGCAGGAGAATGCTGTGATAAACCGTTCAGAACTGCCCCGTAATGATTATGAGACTGAACCTTACAGCCGGTTGCGGAACCTGTTTCACCTGCATAGCTGGGCCCCGGTACACCTTGACATGGAAACCCAGGAAGCCAGCATGGGAGCATCGCTGCTTTTTCAGAATAAACTCAGCACATCTTTTGCAAACATCGGTTATATTTGGGATGAGTCGGAACGTACGGGAAAGTTCAGTGCCCGGTACACATACCGTGGCTGGTATCCGGTAGTCGACCTGCTTGCAGAATCAGGTCACAGGAGGTTTTATTACCCCTGGGAAGACACCGAGGTGAGAAACTTCCTCTGGACTGAGAATACATACAGGGTGGCACTTTCTGTGCCGCTGCAGTTTCAGAGTGGTCCATGGTTCTATGGTATCAATCCCCGGGTACGCGTGGGTGCCATTTATGCCAACAAAAACCGCCATACACCAGATTCTATATTTGTGGCTGAGGACAGGTTTTTCCAATTTGAAGAAAACCAATTTTACACCCAGGACTACCGGTTGCTGGCCTACCGGCAGAAACGCAGCGTTGCCAGGGATATCTATCCCAGCTGGGGACAGGTGGCAGATGTGAACTACCGCCACACCCCCTTTGGTAAAGGAGATATGGGCAGTGTGTTTGCGGCACGGGGAATTGCTTACTTCCCGGGTTTGTTCAAACACCAGGGGTTAAGGCTTTCTCTTTCCTGGCAGCAAAAAACAGCGGGCACCCCACAACCCAATTCGGTAAACTACGGTTTTGGGAACCATATCCCCTATCCGCGGGGCATTGCGGCCACAGAGCATGAAGAAATCACCTCCATGAGTGCAGACTATGCATTCCCCCTCCTTTATCCCGATCTAAGCCTCAGGCATATCATCTACCTGAAACGGTTGAGAGGACATATCTTTACAGATCATGCCACAGCCCGGAGGTTTTCCGATGAAGAGAATGCTGACTTACCCCTTGAAGAAGATTTTACATCTTTGGGATTTGGGATAACAGGCGATTTGCACTTATTAAGGATATTTGCCCCCATATCAATGGGTGTGGAGGTAGCATTTCCCAGGGGAAAAAACGAGCATTACCGGTTTATTTTCTCGGTATCGTTGCCATAGGCTTTTGCCTTATTCAGATTGGCTATGGTGAATAAAACAGCAAACAGTGCTACAAAGTATGCTCCAAACAAAATGTAATAATATATTTTCCAGCTTTCCAGGAAATTCATAACCAGAAGACCCAGTACAACTGAAATAACGGAAAGTACTGCAAAAATGATGGCTACATTGCCATCAGAAAAACCCAGGTAAGAAATATGGTGTGTGGTATGATCTTTACCTCCTACAAAAGGAGATTGCCCGCGAGCAATGCGTTTTATAAAAACAGTGGTGGTATCAATGATAGGCAATGCAAAAACAATGGCCACCGCCAAAAATCTCATCAGGGCGGTACTTTCACCCCCAAAAGCCACCCCATTCCAAAGACTGTTAACCCCCAAAGCAGCCAGCAACACTCCCAGGAATTGGCTACCGGTATCTCCCATATACATTTTGGAGGGATACCAGTTGAAGTATAAAAAGGCAAGCAACACAGCAATGATTCCCAGGATGATCACAACCAGCGGATTGGATCCATCACCACTTAACCACATGCCAAGAAGAAAAGAAAGCAATATGGACAAGCTAACAATGGAGGTTATTCCGTCCATATTATCCAACATATTGATACTGTTCATCATGCCCACAACCCAAAAAACAGTGAGTGCATAATTGAGAAATAAACTACTAAAAATATCAATATAAGTGCCCGTGGCAACCAGCAACACGCCACAAAGCAGCTGTGTAAAAAACTTTAACCAGGGGCGGGTATTGTAGGCATCATCAAAAAGGCCCATCAAAAAACCAATACTAACCACCAGGATCATGCCCAGGGTTTGCAGGTTAAAAAAGTCATTGTAATCTGGGATGATGAATGAAATGACGATTACAGAAAGCAAGAAAATGATAAAGAAAGAAATTCCTCCCAGTGCAGGTTTGGAAGTAGAGCTCCACCGAATAATCGTTTCATTTGTATTTCGAATACCCAGGTTTCCGGAAAACTTCAACAAAAACCGGTTGACAAAAAACGAAAAAAACAGGGCTCCTGCAAAAAAAAGGGTATACGGTAATGTAAAACTTTCAGTCATTGATAAATATTGCTTTGGGAAATGGGTGTTTTGTTTCTTTAAAAAGGACTTTTGAACTGTCTGAAGGCTGGTGCCTTTTCGTCTTTAGCAGAAACAATGGGGTTTTGAATGCCCCAGTCAATGGCCAAATCGGGGTCATCCCACTTAAGAGCTGCATCAACATCTTTATTATAGAAGTTGGTACATTTATAAAAAAACACCGTGTTTGGCTCGTGGGTAAGGAATCCATGGGCAAATCCCGCGGGAACCCAAAGCATGTTTTTTTGGGCAGCGGTAAGTTTAATTTTAAAGTATTTGCCAAAGGTATGCTCTTTCTTCCTGAGGTCAACCACCACATCGGTTACCGACCCCTGCAACACCCTTACCAGCTTACCCTGCTGCCAGGGTGGTAGTTGAAAGTGCAAGCCCCGCAACACATTGGCACCCGACATAGACTGGTTATCCTGCACAAAGTCACTGCTTAAACCTAATTCTGCAAATTTTTTCTGATTCCAGGATTCAAAAAAATAACCCCTTGCATCCTCAAAAACGTCGGGTTCAACCACATACAATCCATTAAACCCTGTTTCCCGTATCTTCATCTATTTCAATTTGTTTAAATTTGAACGCAGACGCCCTCCCCGAAAAGACAAATGCGATCTTATCTCCAAAGTTTTGAAAGCCAATTCCAAAGAATATTGGGTTTCTTCAACACTTGATCATCATAATATCCATATCCGGCACCATACCCACCGTAATAATATCCATAAGAGTACCCCTTGCTATATCCATAGCTGGAATACTCCTTATCCACAGCATTTAAAACAACAGACATTTTACTTATATGACTTTCAGCAACCAGGCGGTTCACATTATGAATAAACATTCGCTTGGAGTAGTTGGCTTTAAAAATATAAACCGGATAATCGGCAGCAAGGATACTTTTCATACCATCGGTTACAATTCCTACCGGAGGATTATCTACAATCACATAGTCATATTTCGACTTCAGGTAATCAATCATCTCATCCATCTTGGGGGTAAGGATCAACTCGGATGGATTGGGTGGAACAGGTCCGGCTGTGATGAAGTCCAGATTTTCCACGCGGGAAGGCTGGATACAATCATCCACATTGTCAATATTGGAAAGCACGGTACTCACCCCTTTGATGTTATCCACATTAAAGCCCAGGTGAATTTTGGGTTTACGCATATCCAGGTCAATGACAATAACCTTTTTATTACTGAATGCCAGTATCCCGGCCAGGTTCATGGCAAAAAAGGTTTTCCCTTCCCCCGATATGGTAGATGTAACAGCCACCAATTTTGAACCTGGCTCATTGTCAATGAACTGCAGGTTGGTACGAATAGCCCTTAAAGCCTCAGATATCAGCGACTTGGGTTTCTTCAACACCAGCAACTGGTTGGGAGGAATTTCGCTTTTGTATTTTGGTATTACTCCAATTACCGGTACCTGGGTATATTTAAGGATGTCATGCAATGATGGAATTTCATTGTAAAACAGATATTTGAGCAAGAAAACGCCCAATCCAAGGAAAACAGCAGCCAGCAAGCTGCTGACATAAATACCGCGGGGTTTCGGCGATATGGGCTGACCAGGAACCCTTGAGCGCTCAAGGATAACACTTTGGGAAACATAGCCCGCTTTGGAAATGGAGTACTCAGCCTTCTTCTCCACCAATTGATTATAAAAACGTTCATTGATAGAATGAACCCGTTGAAGCATACTGTATTCAATGAGGCTGTATCGCCCCGTCTGGTTCATCAGAACACCTTCGTAGGTTGTTATTTTCTCATTGAGATCATTGATGCGGCTGTCAATATTTTTGGTCAGGGTATTGATGCTCTCTATAATACTCCTCTTTTGTATTTCTATCTGGTGGTTGATCCAGTCTATTTGCCGGCTTTCGGCAGTAACCTGGTATAACAATTCCTCCCGCTCTATGAGTAAATCCTGCAACGAACGCAGTAACCCTGAGACATTACCCCTAAACTCACTACCAGCCAGGATAGAAATAAGCCGGTAAACATCAATATCTTCGTCTTCTTCATTTTCCAGATTGTCCAATATTTCCGTGAAAATATTTTTTTCCATCTGCATCATGACAATCTGGTTTTCAAAATCAGCAATCCTCCCCTGTAAAGTGGGTGGTGGAGTTAGTGCCATATCATCAATTCCATGCTCTTCCTTAAACTCTTGTAGCTCAATTTCAGAGTCCGACAATTTATCAAAGAGTAAGTCAAGCTGTTGATCGATAAACTCCAGGATATTATTGGCACTTTCAGCCTTTTTTTCAAGATCGTAAATACTGAATTCATCGGCAATAACATTTACAATGTCTGAAGCCTTCTGCGCATTGTTGCCCTGGTAGGTAATCTGAATGGTTTTGGCTGCTGCATTGAGCACGTTGATTTTTACATCACGACTATAGGTCGAAGCCAGGGTTTTGGGGTTGTTCAGCACAAAAAAATAGGAGTTGCGGCTCAACACGGTTTGCTGTTCCTTGATGATATTAAAATTGTGAATATCGATTACAATATCCATCTCGGGAAGTGAGTTTCTTCCATTTACATGGATTTCGCGTTTTTTCTCTTTTCCTTTGTGGGTGAAAGAAAGAACAATATTGCCTTCACTCTCAAAATCCAGGTAAATGGGCACTCCGTATATGGATGGGTCTTTTACAATGGCGTCTACGGTAAAAGGTGAATTACGGTATAGTTCAAAGTTCAGAACCCGCCCTTTGGAATAATAAGAAACTTCCAATGGCAATTTAGACAATGCTCGCTGTAAAAACACCGAGGAACGCATCAGCTCAATTTGCTTGGCCATGTCATCATCATAAATATTGGCCGTAGGCAAAATCCGTGTGGCATGGCTTTGCGAACCCAACTGCAAAATGGACGAAGTTTGATAAATGGGAGGTGTATACCGTAAATAAAGCCAGGCTCCTGCAATGGCAATGATTATAAAAATGACCGGGAAGAGGATATTCCGCTTGGCGATATAAAAAAACAGTTTTATATCAAGCTCGTCGTTGATGGATGATATTTTTTTGTTTTGGGGATCCGACATAAAACTAATTAAACAACGAATAAACAATCAAAGCGGTAGAAAGAAGTGTAAGGTAGGGCCCCACATTTTCCATAATTCTTTGGGGGACACGCTCTCGGGGCTCTACATAAATAATATCATTGGCCTGCAGCACCATATCGGCATTTTTTACCCCCTCCACGGTTGATAAGTCAATGAGAAAAATTTGAGGGTCATTCAAATCTCCCCTGATAACTTTCACCCGATTGGCTCTGCCGTCGGCAATCCCTCCAGCCTGTGCAAGGGCTTCAAAAATATTGGTATTGGTGTTCTCCAGGTAAACCACCCTGGATGTCCCACCCCTTCCACCAGGAAATATAATTACCCGGTTGTTGGTTACCCTCAAATTCACATAAGGCCTGTTATAGTATTTTGAAAACTTTTCCTCCAGAAAATTTTCCGCTTGCCTGAGGGTCATCCCGCTGAGTTCTACACGCCCCAAAACAGGTATTTTCACCTTGCCATCAAACTCAATGAGGTAATTATGCTCTCCTTGTCTTTGTTGAGACATGGGCGAAACAGGATCGACCAGGCGCTCGCCATCATTGGTATACAAGCGAAAGTACAGCTCATCATTGGGGGCCAGGCGGTATTCTTCCTCAATCTCGGCCTCAGCAAAATCAGCATACTCATAGCCGGGAGGTGTGCGAAGCATACGCTCAGGATTTAAAACCTGGCAGGAGGAAAACACAACTGCCAAAAATATAAATGTCCAATATTTTTTCAAATAATTCAAAAGGAAGGTTATTGCATTTTTTTGGTTTATTGCACAGGCTGCAAAATTAACAAAACCTTTGGGTTTGAAGGACAAAATTGTTTGTTTTTAACAGCGAAAATTCTAGTAATGAGCACTTGCAAACATCACGGAAATTTAAGTAAAGATAACTTCAGGAAGCCTGGGCAGCTAGAGGTTTGCTCTTAACCCTCACATAGTTTTTATCCCTTAACAAGCTATCATACAAGTTTTCCATATCATTTACCAGGCGCGTATAGTGAAATTTTTCTCCCACCTGCTCCCATCCATGACTGGAAAACTCATGACGCAGTTGGTCGTTCTCGACCAATTTAAGAATGTTGCTGGCAAACTCATTCGCATCATCATTGGAGGTGAGCAGGGCTGTTTTTCCGGGAGCTACTACATTTTCAATCCCTCCCACTCGTGTGGTAACTACTGGTTTACCAGCCGCCTGTGCTTCTATCAGGCTCACCGGGGTACCCTCATTGATGGAAGTAAGAGCTACTATGTCAAGACCGGCATTTACGTAATCCATTTCAGTTATCCAACTGGTAAAGGTAAGGGGTGCAGGACGATAATCGTCATGACCATTTACAAATTCAATACCCAAATCAAACGCATTTTGTTTAACCACTTCGCGGAGTTCACCATCGCCCACAATAAATGCTCTAATCTTTCGGTTACTTTCATTTTGTACCCGTCTGAAAGCCCTAAGGAACATGGCATGATTTTTAACCGGCACCAAACGGCCAATAATACCTATGGCTATTTCATCATCGGCAATCTGGTATTTTTGCCTGAAGAGCATTCGCTTCTCATCCATGTTTTCCCTGAAGCGGGAAAGGTCAAAACCCAATGGGATAACACTGACCTTATCTGCAGGACATACCCCATACCTTCGGGTAATATCCCATTTCTGGGTATCACTGATAGCAATGATGCGACTACTCTTACGGGCCAGGTACCGTTCAATACTTTTGTAAAAGGACGTTTTCCAGGAGTTAAAGTACCCATCAAAGACATGACCATGGAAAGTATGCACCACAACCGGCACATGAGAGTTAATTGCTGCCAGCCTACCAAGGGCACCTGCCTTCGATGCATGGGTATGCACAATATCGGGCCTATAATCGCGGATAATTCTTTTGATTTTCTGGTAAGCTAAAAAGTCTGAAGAGGGAGAAAGCTCACGAAGCATCTCGGGTATAATTACAGGCTCCAAGCCCAAATCCCTGGCAATGTATTCCGAATTTTTTTCGCTGGCATCATTAAGTCCTCCCACAAGGAGTGTCTCAAAATCCCCTTTCAGGTATTTTGATAAATAAGCAGCATTATAGGTGGGTCCCCCTAAATTGAACCGGTTTAAAATGCGTAAAACTCTTGGCATTCAATAAAAAATAAAGATGATAGACTTTTTTTCCTGCTAAGGCAAATTCATGGCAATATTACAAAAAAAGGGTTAAAAAAAAGATAAACCCACCATTTATTTATTCAAAACTTTTCTGGTACCAATGTTGAAAAACCACGATACTCCACACTTGTGCGTGAATATCCGCCGGGTTTGAAGAAAAAAGCCTTTTCTTCAAATTGTTAATAACTTTTGGCTGGAAAATCCCCTGGGCCCTGATAAAATCCTCATCCAACCATTCATCAAGGATGGGCTGCTTGAGCTGATGCTGGAACCACGACAGCAGGGGCACCTCGAACCCTTGCTTGGGACGATGATAAAGCTCGGGAGGCAGCCAATCACGAAAAGCATCCTTCAAAATTTTTTTTCTACCCTTTTGATCAATTTTAAAATTTCCAGGTAATGAAAACACCAAATCTACCACATCATGATCCAAAAACGGAACCCTAACCTCCAGGGAATTGGCCATGGACATCATATCCACTTTGGCAAGCATATCGTTGGGCAAAACCAGGTGCATGTCGTTTCTGAGCAACGCATTTATATCGTTCTTTTCGGCCAGATGGCTGGTCAAAAAGCTTTTAAATGCCTCATACGTTTCTTCGTGGCTGGGTTCAATTAGCAAATCCGAGGGGTAATCTTCACCGGAAAATGCAGCCCAACGCCAGTAACGCTGCCGGGGTGTTAACTGCATCCCCTGTCCGAAACGATAAAGCTGACGGATTTTGTTGGCCATATAGGAGCCTCGGGATTGGGGCAAATGGGCCAGCAAAGGGTGTAAATGCCGGAGCATCTGCGCAGCTACTCCTCCCTGGCTGGCTTTCCAGTGGGCCATATGTTTGTTGTAACCAGCAAACATCTCATCAGCACCATCACCAGACAAGGCCACTGTGACCCTTCCCCGGGTTTCCCGGCTGAGGATATATACGGCAAGTGCTGACGAATCAGCAAAAGGTTCATCGGTATAATCCAATACATTGTACAGACACCCCAGCAAATCATCATTGGTAAGTGAAAACTCGGTGTGATCCGTATTATGCATTTTGGCAACCATCCGTGCATAGCGTGTTTCATCAAACATGGGTTGATCTTTGAACCCAATGGAAAAGGTTTGCAATTTGTCCACATGCCGGGCTGCAAGCGCCACAATGATGCTGCTGTCGATGCCACCACTAAGGAAAGCCCCCAGGGGCACATCTGATACCAGGCGTTTTACAACCGCCTCCTCCATCTTTTGGCGTAAAGCATCCATAGCCTTTTCATAGGACATTCCGTCATAATTCGCCAGGGGCGTTTCAGGGATACTATAGTAAGGATGCATCTCCAAACGCCCCTCCCTGAGGTGCATGTAATGGCCGGGCATAAGTTTGCTTACTTTTTGGAAGATACTGCGGGGAGCAGGAATATAGTTGAGCTGAAAATAAACCTGCAATGCCGTCCTGTCCAGTTTTTTCGGAACCCCCAGCTTCGTAAGTGCTTTCATCTCGGAGGCAAAAACAAACTTTTCCTGGTCGGTGTAATACAAAAAGGGCTTTATACCGAACCGGTCGCGTGCCATCAACATGGAACCCGTTTCTTTATCAAAAAGACAAAATGCAAAAAAGCCCTGAAGGTCTTTTATACCTTCGGAGCCTTTATGAATAAGCCACTTGAGCAATACCTCGGTATCACTGTGAGTGCGAAATACTGCCCCGGCCGGTCTTAGCTCATCACTCAGCTGGCGGTAGTTGTAAATCTCACCGTTGTACACCAGGGTGTAACGCCCTGTTTCATCAGTAAAAGGCTGGTTGGCAGCAGGCGATGTATCAATGACAGACAGCCGGCTGTGCCCCAGCGTTAACTGCCCTGAAACAAAGGTTGCCTGTACCTCGGGCCCACGCTTAGCAAGTGCTTGCAATGCCCGCTCAACATTACCCACTGTATCCCCGGGATTCGGGTTAAAAGAAAAAATACCACATATACCGCACATGTAAAACCTCGGCTTAAGTAAATAGGTAGTTATTGGTTATGGGTGGTTTTCGTAAAAGGCCCGGCTTTGTTAAGCATAAACCCTTAACAGGCTACCGGGCCTTTTCATCTCAAACTATTCCTATCCGGTAATTCTGCAGTTACATGTGTATTACCTCATCATAAGCTGCAGCGGTGGCCTCCATCATGGCTTCACTCATGGTGGGATGCGGATGAACCGCTTTCAGGATTTCCTGCCCGGTGGTTTCCAGTTTACGGGCCACAACGGCTTCGGCAATCATCTCGGTAACATTGGCACCAATCATATGTACACCCAGGAGTTCACCATATTTGGCATCAAAAATCACCTTCACAAAACCATCTTTATGTCCTGCGGCGCTGGCTTTACCCGATGCCGTGAAAGGAAACTTGCCCACTTTCAGTTCATACCCTGCCTCTTTGGCTGCCTTTTCGGTGTAACCCACCGATGCTACCTCCGGACTGCAATAGGTACATCCGGGAATATTATTGTAATCAAGAGGCTCGGGGTGATGACCGGCGATTTTTTCAACACAGGCAATCCCTTCGGCAGAGGCAACGTGAGCCAGGGCCTGTCCTGACACCACATCTCCAATGGCGTAATACCCTTCTACGGTAGTGCGATAAAACTCGTCAACCTCGATCTTTCCTTTGTCGGTTTTGATACCCGTTTCTTCAAGACCCAGATTCTCGGTATTGGGGGTAATGCCCACAGCCGACAGTACCACGTCCGTTTCAACCTCCTGCACCCCCTTTGATGTTTTTATTTTTACTTTCAGCTTTTTGCCAGAGGCGTCTACTTCTTCCACCGAAGATTTGGTCATCACCTTCATGCCAGATTTTTTAAATGACCTTTCCAGTTGTTTTGATACGTCCTCATCTTCCACCGGAACAATACTGGGCATAAACTCCACCAGGGTCACTTTTGTACCGATGGCATTATAAAAATAGGCGAACTCTGATCCGATAGCACCCGATCCCACAACAACCATACTTTCCGGTTGCTTTTCCATGACCATTGCCTTGCGGTAGCCAATGATTTTTTCTCCATCCTGTTTAAGGCCGGGCAACTCCCTGGAGCGGGCTCCCGTAGCAATGATTATATGTTTGGCACTATATTCTTTGGTTTCCCCCTCTTCCGATGTCAGCGCTATTTTTTTCCCCGGCAACACCTTGGCAGAACCTTTCAGGTGTTCTATTTTATTCTTTTTGAAAAGAAACTGAATCCCTTTGCTCATACCCTGGGCCGTTTGCCGGCTCCTTTTTACCATGGCTTTCAAGTCCGCTTCAGGCTTACTATCCAGGCTTATGCCAAAGCTTTCTGCCTTTTGCAGGTATTCAAACACATTGGCACTCTTGAGCAATGCTTTGGTAGGGATACAGCCCCAGTTTAGGCAAACACCACCCAGCTCAGCCTTTTCCGCCACAGCCACTTTCATTCCCAGTTGAGAAGCACGGATGGCAGCCACATAGCCTCCCGGTCCGCTACCAATAACTATCAGATCGTAATTCATATTTTTTATATTTAAAATTCGTAAAAGGTTTATGTGCGAAATTATAAAATTTTTACGTGTCAGGGCTGCTTGGGCACAAAACCCAAAGCAGTTGGGTGGTCAAACCAGGAAAAGACAGGCAGGTGATTGTGCATTAAACCCATTGCCCCAAACAACCGATAATTGTAACAAGTAAATGAAGGTCTTGTTTTAAGCCAGGTAAAAATGTATCAAATTCAGGAAAGGGAATCCCGGGATACAAGGATGTTACCTTACCTGTACTTTGTTCAGCTCATCCTTTGCCAGGCAGAGTTCTTTGATAAAGCCCGGCTCCTTTTCCAGGGCATTGCCCACAACCACCACATCGGCCCCTGCCTGCCAGGCATTGCGGGCCAATTCTACACTGGTAATTCCACCTCCCACAATCAAGGGTATGGAGATATTGTTTTTCACATAGCGGATCATCTCCTGGGGTACCGGTCGGTGGGCACCACTTCCTGCATCCATATAAATCAGCTTCATCCCCAGCATCTCTCCGGCAAGGGCCGTGCATAAAGCAATATCATTTTTGTTGGAAGGAATTGGGGTTGTATTGCTCATATAAACCACAGAGGTCAGCTTACCGCTTTCGATGAGCATATAGCCGGTTGGCATGATTTCGAGCCCCGCGTCTTTCAGCACGGGAGCGGCCACCACGTGAGAGCCGATAAGCAGCTCAGGATTGCGGCCCGAAATAAGGCTCAGCAATAGTATGCCGTCGGCTTTGCGGCTGATATGAAAACTGTTTCCGGGGAATAAGACTACGGGCACCTGAGTGAAATCCTTGAGAATCTCGATGCTATGCTCCAGGAAATTACCGGTGATTAGACTTCCTCCCACCAAAACCATATCTGCTCCGTATAAATCCACCATCCGTGCAACCTCCACAATACTATTCTTATCCGACTTATCGGGGTCAATCAACACTGCAAGTTGCCGTTTTTGGGGGTGGGCTGATGTCTGGATACTGGAATAAATCGTGTTTTGCATGAAAATCTTAGGATAAAGAGAAATCATTCAGGCTGCAACAGTCAGGCCTGGTAATGGGAAAAACGGCTTCGGTCAACGGCATATGCCAGGATATAGTCATCAAGCATTTGATAATGCACGGATATGGGGGCATGCTCCCCTTTATCTGTGAGCAGTCGTCCATAAACCAATCCGCTGTCACTGGCCGCAAAGGGTGAAATATAAATTTGGTCACGGAAACGGATATCGCGTTTACCGTGTAGCTTGAACAAGGTTTCTTTGGCAGCCCACATGATATAGAGGGTTTCAAGATCGGGTTCAGGTCCGGTTTCTGCCAGCTCCCGGTCATTTAAAAACTTATGATGGATGCGCCTGATCTTACCTCCCACCCTTTCAATATCTACACCTACAGAATGGACAGGACTGGCAATCAGGGCTGAATATTTTCCTGAGTGGGCGACAGAAATGTGCCTAACACCGTTGTTAAGAAAGGGTTTACCAGATTCGTCGTAGGTAATAGCGCTGAGCTCACTGGGCTTTACCAGGTAGGGGAGTATCATACGATAGCTCAGCCAGTGCTGTTTACGCAAAGGGCTCCTGAGGGCTGAAAAAATTTTTTCTTCCTCCTCTGAAAGTGTCAGTTGTGCATAAAGCTCGTCAACACTCTCACTGATTTCCCAGATGCCAATGGAGGCATCCTTTACGGATTTTTTTAAAAATAGACTCATTCTCTTACTTTTAGGGGGTGATGCCAATAAAACGGGCCATTAATAAGCAAATGCAATGTTTGTTATTAAATTATCACCGCGTTTGAACCTATTTGTAATTGAATTTGTAATATAATAGCTTGTCAGACCTTTTTCACTTTTTTGAGTGAAAGTATTACCTTTGCAAAATTATAAAAATAAAATGAATAATCAGAATGGAAAAAGTTTTAACCAACACAGCACTCCCATACAAGATTGCTGATATATCCCTGGCAGACTTTGGTCGCAAAGAGATAGAGATTGCAGAAAAAGAGATGCCGGGCTTGATAGCCTTACGTGAAAAATATGGCAAAGAGAAGCCACTTAAAGATGTAAGAGTTATGGGCTCGCTTCATATGACGGTGCAAACAGCCGTTTTAATAGAGACTCTTGTGGAACTTGGAGCCAATGTGCGCTGGGCTAGTTGTAATATTTTCTCCACCCAGGATCATGCGGCTGCAGCCATAGCCAAAAGCGGCATTCCTGTATTTGCCTGGAAAGGGGAAACCCTGGAAGAGTATTGGTGGTGCACTGATCAGGCATTGAGTTTTCCGGATGGACAAGGCCCGCAACTGATTGTGGATGATGGCGGCGATGCCACACTGCTCATCCACAAAGGCTACAAAGCTGAAAACGACCCCACAACCCTTGATGTTACCGCCGGTAGCCGTGAAGAAGTTGAGATTCTGAAGCTTTTGAAAAGAACACTGGAGGAAAATCCCCAAAAATGGCATAATATGGTGAAAGACTGGAGAGGCGTTTCAGAGGAAACCACCACCGGTGTACACCGCCTTTACCAGATGATGGAGCAGGGCGAACTTTTGGTACCTGCCATCAACGTTAACGATTCTGTTACCAAATCCAAATTCGACAACCTTTATGGATGCCGTGAATCTTTGGCTGATGGCATCAAAAGAGCCACCGACGTGATGATAGCCGGCAAAGTGGTTGTGGTATGTGGCTATGGTGATGTGGGCAAAGGCTGCGCACACAGTATGCGCGGTTATGGTGCACGGGTGATTGTTACAGAAATCGACCCCATTTGCGCTCTTCAGGCAGCCATGGAAGGGTTTGAAGTAAAAACCATCGAAGAGGCCCTGGATGAAGGAAACATTTTTGTTACCGCCACCGGCAATAAAGATGTGATTACCGTGGAGCATATGAAACAAATGAAAGACCAGGCTATCGTATGCAACATCGGACACTTTGACAATGAAATCCAGGTAGACCAGCTGGATCAGACACCCGGTGTGGAAAAATCAAACATCAAACCACAGGTGGACAAATACACATTTGCCCAAGGACACGAGATTTTTATGCTGGCCGAAGGTCGACTGGTAAACCTGGGGTGTGCTACCGGACATCCATCATTTGTAATGAGCAACTCTTTCACCAACCAGGTTGTGGCTCAAATTGAGTTGTGGAGAAATGATTATGAAATTGATGTGTACCGCCTGCCCAAACATCTTGATGAAGAAGTGGCACGCCTGCACCTGGAAAAGATTGGTGTGAAACTTACCCAACTTACGCCCGAGCAGGCCGACTACATTGGTGTGAAAAAATCGGGTCCCTACAAACCAGATCACTACCGCTACTAAAAACCGGAATTTCCCGGTAATTAATATATCAAAGCCACCAGGGGATAACAACCCTCCTGGTGGCTTTTTTTGCTTCACTGCCATACCCTTATCCAGAACTACTCCAACCATATCCGGGTAAAGATTTCCGGAAAACATATTTCGCAACTTTGTGCATCTTTAATGGGCCCCTAAATCAGCGGATAAAGCTATAGATAAAAACTGCAACCTAGTCCTTTGATTTAAGGGGCATTACATGAGTCAAAATTATATGTAATTACAGAGTCGAGCTGCTTGTTACCCTTATTGCTTTTCAGCAAATCTATATCTTTAGGAGACAAAGGGTTTTGGTTTTTGTCATGATGTTTAATTGGACAAAAATCTTCTTTCTCGAAATAGTGCCAATGCTTTTCATTTTTAATGAATTCTTTTGGAAATTCAATACTGCTTTGTGCACCGACATTTGATACTTTCTAAGAGCGTTGCCCAAAAGCTGTGACAACATAAAATATCACAAGAATTGTAAATATTTTTTCATGCTTTAACTTTTTGATTTAATTAACAATAAACTATCTATTTTAAAAAAACTTCAACAACGTGGTGAAACTAACCAGCAACCAATAATGTGCTATGCCCCTGCCCTCCTTTCTCCAGTTTTACCTGGGTGGTGATGCGTTCCTGCATGGCTTCCACATGAGATATCACGCCAATGGTTTTGTTGGTTTCATATTGCAGCTTTTCCAGGGTATCCATGGTCTGGTCCAGGGTGAGCTTGTCAAGAGAACCGAACCCTTCATCGATAAAAAGGCTGTTGATCTTCACCTTGTGGGCAGCCAGGTCGGAGAGTGCCAAAGCAAGTGAGAGACTCACCAGGAAGGTTTCTCCCCCCGACAGGGACTTAACGGACCGGCGCATATCACCCATATGACTGTCAATAATAACAAGACTGTCATCCTCTCCCTCCAGGGGAAGACCCAGCATATACCGGTCGTTGAGCAGCTTAAGCCTTTGATTGGCTTTCTGTACCAGCTGCAACAGGGTAAGCTCCTGGGCAAAGGTGCTGAAACGCTTGCCCTCCGAATCGCCAATGTATTTGTTGAGCAAGACCCATTTTTCGTTTTGTTTCTTTTGCGCCGATATCTCTTGCTGCAAACCGGCCAGCTCCTTTAAGGTATTATTTTGTAGATTTTGTTGGCCAATCAACTCATCCCGCCGGGTTTTCAAATGCTGGTATTCCTCCTCCTTTTCACCCCGCTGCTTTTGTATCTCTTGCAGGGGCCTGTCCGCATCTTTGTCTTTCAGGGTTTTCAAATTATCCTGATGTACTCTTAAGCCCGATTCAACACGATCGATCTCTTGCTTCAATTGATTGCTGCCCAACTGCAGGCTGGCATACTCCCCATCATCAATGAGGTCTGCAATAGCCTCTGCCGGTGTATGGTAATCGCTTAATTCTGTTGTGAGCTGCTCATTTAACCTTTGGAAAGCGTTTTGCGTTGAATGATGTTTTTCCGAAAGTGTTTCTTTCTCCTCCAAAAGATTTTTCTGACGCGTACTATTGCGGGTAATCCTGTTATGAAACTTCCGGGTAACGGCCGACACATCCTTCCCGGTGAAAACCCCCTTCAACTCGTCCGATAGTTCAGCTGCCGAACGGTAATGGGACCCCCACTGACTGATTTTTTCAGCCAAAGCATTCAGCTTTTTGCTCTTTTCAACAACAGCCATATAAGATTCAAGGTAGCCGGCTTCCTGTTTTACCTGGCTCAGCGTTGTTGCCGGGTCGTCCTTCCGGTAAGGATGGGGCAATGTATCCCTGAGCTTGTTGATCCTTTCCGTAAAGTTATTGACGGCATCCCCCTTCTCCCATATTTCCTGCTGCAGTTTTTTGAGCGATTTTTGTTGGATGGAAAGTGCGGATTCCAGGGTGTTGATTCTTTTCTTCAATCCGTCATTCACCCCGGTTGCGGCTTCAATTTTTTCTTCCAGTTCATCCTGCCCCACATCAACCCCCTCACTGAAAGGGTGCTCGGTGGCACCACACAAAGGGCAGGGCTCACCAGCCACAAGCTTATTGCGATGTTCTTCAAGACTTGCCGTCAAATCACGGATGGTCTTGTCTTTTTGAAGTCCCTGGAGCGCCATCTCTGCTTGCTTCTGCTCGTTTACTACTTTCTCAAGTTGCCCCGGGATGGCCTCCACCTCTTCCCCAAGCTCTTTGGCCTCTTTCTTCCCTTCTTCCAACTGCTTTTGCTCCCTCTTTAACAAACCTGTTTCCGAAATCAGCGATTGCAAAGTCTCTGTTGCAGCTCTAAGTTCTCCCAGCTTCTTTTGGGGCTCGCTTCGTGACTCAGCGGAGAGCAGTCCGGTTAACCTCTCCAGCTCGCTCTTGTTAGCCTCCAATGCATCTGCAACCTGCTTTTTAACAACATCCGGGTCCGCCTTGTCAATACTCATGGAAAGGTCACCGGCATCTCCCAGGACGGATTTCTGCATGTTTCGTTGTAATGTTTCCGCCTCAGCAAGCCTCCTCTGTAAATCAATTACTGTATTTTGAAAAACCTCCAGGGCTTCTGCAACCGGTTTATCACTGCCGGTGAGCCCCTTCACTTCCTCCGCGATGGATTGATCTTCGTTGGCACAACCCAAAAGTTCCCGGTCAATTTCTTCAAGCCTTTCCCCCTGCTCCTTCAGGGTAGCTCCCAGGCTTTTCCAGTCCCAGAGTTTCTTCTGATGAGGCTGCAAACGGGCATGCTTTTCCATCCGTTCACCATGCTCCTTCCAAAAAACATCGAGCTTTTCACGGGCAACAACAAGTTTAGCTTCATTCTCTTCTATGGTTTTACCCAGGTTGGCAATATCTCCCTTTAATTTTTCCTGACCCTTCAATTGCTCAATCAAGCTTTGGCATGCTTCCATTAGCTTATCTGATTGCTCAATTTCCCTAAGCAGTGCCTGGTGTTCCTCATCAGGCATCAATTGCGATTTAAGTGCCGTTTCCCGCGATTGCAGCAGCTCCAGCTGCTGGCCCAGTTCTTTATTTTTCTGAAATGCCGCTTTCCCCAGTTCACGGTATATCCATGTGCCGGTGACTTTCTCCAGCAAACGACCCCTCTCATCCTTTTTGGCTTTCAGAAAAGCGGCAAAATCGCCCTGGGCCAGGATGATGGCTTTCACAAACTGCTCAAAACTCAACCCGATGTGGGCCTCATTACGGGCCGGGACTTCAGACCTCTTGTCCTCAACCAGGGAGCCGGAAACATCAGAAATCTGCATCTCATAATCACGCAAATTCCCATTGCGGTTGGTGGAGATACTCCATTGGGAGATAAACGTCCCGTCGTTGCAGGAGTAGGTCACTTCGGCCAGAGCATCTTTCATGTTGCGTGTAACTACCAATCCGCTTTTCTGGATAAATCCCCTGGTAACCGCCTCACTCACCCTCGGGATACGACTGAACAACGCCAGGGTTATCACATCCAGGATGGTGGTCTTTCCACTGCCTGTGGGGCCGGTAATGGCAAAAAGACCAGCCGAGGAAAGTGGCTTCTGCTCAAAATCAATGGCATGCTCACCCTTGAGGGAGTTGATATTTTTGAATCGGATCTTACGTATCTGCATGATTTATTCCTCTGTTTCAAGTTCTACTTCTTGCATAATTTCTCTGAAGGCATCCATCAGCATATCACGGACAGGCTCTTCCAACTCTTCTTTTTCGAGCCGCCGGGCAAAAACATCCACCGGCTTCATTTCGGCAATGTTGCGGGTTTCTTCGTAAAGAGAAGCTGTGCCCGTGGGCCCATTGGAAAACTGGATGCGATATTTGAGAATGGTGGCCTGCTCATGCTGAAACTCCTCCAAAAGTTTCTCCAGATCCAACAGTTTGGAAGGATCATGATTTTCCTCCTTTGCAATCAATTCAATAAAATCATTCAAAACCCTGCCATCGGGTTGGTAGCTTCTCAGCTTCTCCCTCAGCTGCTCCACACTCCCCTGCATACGGATAAGCCTGCGGTTGAGCGGCACAGCCACACTCTCATGCTTCACAGTATGCTTATCCACAGCAATCAACATCACCCTGTTCCGGTTGGCAAATTCACTAAACGAAAGTTGCACCGGTGAGCCGCTGTAGACAAACCGCTCACCAGTCTCCTGGGGTTTGTGCAGGTGACCCAGGGCGTAATACCTGAAGTAGCCAGGCAAATGGCTCACCTCCAGCCCTGCCAGGTTGCCAACCTGTATGTCGCGCTCACTCTCCGAGCCATCGCCCCCCTGGACATACAGGTGCCCCATGGCAATGGCTGCAACATCCGGAAACTGCTTCGCACACTCCGCTGCAGCCTGGTGAAAAATCCCGGAGATACCTTTCCTCACCGCTTCCAGGCGATCATCATAGGTTTCATCCTGGTTGTACTCCCTCAGGTCGGCGTCGCGCAAATAAGGGATGCAGGCCACCACCAGCTCTGTATTCCCCTGGTGGTTGCGCACCGGAACAAGCAACTGGCTGATGTCTTCGGGAAGGCTGCCCGTGACATGGATATCCAGGTGCCTGAGCAACTCTTTGGGAGCCTCCAGCACGGCAGGTGAATCGTGGTTACCCCCTGCTATTATTACTTTGCATTGCAGGACCATCAGCTCGCGCAACAGCTCAAAATAGATGCGGCGCGACTCGCTGGAGGGGTTGGCCACATCAAACACATCGCCCGAAACAAGCAAAGCGTCAATTTGGTTATCGCGGATATAGTCTGTCAGCCATTGAAAAAACAGGGACTGTTCTTCATACAGGTCGGCCTGGTAAAGGCGTTTGCCAATGTGGAGGTCGGAGGTGTGCAGGATTTTTATCATGGATATTTATTTTTTTAATTTTTTGTTTGCGGGTAGCCCGCAGGCCGTTCGGGCTTGCGGCAAAAATACCGTGGTAATTCATAACCTGGTATTAAATCTGCAAATATATAATAAACAAACGCCAAATGGCGTCGTGGGTTTTTTGTTGGCGTTTTGGGATTCGCGTAGGCCCGCACCGCCGTGCGGGCCTACGTGGATCACTCCACCACCGAATTGGCGCACCGCCGTGCGGGCCTACGTGGATCATTCCACCACCGAATTGGCGCACGGCCGTGCGGACCTACGCGAATCGTTCCACCACCAAATTGATGCACCGCCGTGCGCCGGGGAAAACCATCAATCAACGGCAATGAAACCGGTCGTCGCGCCAATGGCGGGGATTGGTTTGAATGTATTCCCGGATTTTTTGGTATCCGGCATCATCGCGGATGATATGATCGTGAAAACGTGCCTGCCAAACGCCGGCACCGGGCGTATTGCGGTATTGGTTGATGCGTTTGGTGGCGGCGGATTTGAAACCGGCAACAATGGATGAAATGGATCGTGAAGGACGATAGGCAATACCAGGGTTTTTGATTACAGGTTTTTTATCAGGTATTTTTTTGATTTCCATTATGGCATGGATATGATTGGGCATGATTACCCAGTCATGACAGAATAACTCCTCTCTCAAATCAAAAGAACGTAACCATTCATCTTTGACGATTTCACCCATTGGGGAATACACCACCCGGCCCGCTTGTATCTCTCCAAATATGCATTGCCTTTCATGGGTTACCATTGTAATAAAATACAAACCAGGACGGGAATAATCCCACCCTTTTAACCTGGGTTTGGTATCTCGCCAACGTTTTGCCATAACCCAAATTTAACAAATAAAACAATCAATTCACCAACGGAATTTTATCATGGTGTACGGGCGCACGGCGGTGCATTCGTAGGCCCGCACCGCCGTGCATTCGTCGTAGGCCCGCACCGCCGTGCATTCGTCGTAGGCCCGCACCGCCGTGCGGGCCTACGCGAATCGTTCCGCCACCACAATGGCGCACCGCCGTGCGGGCCTACGACAAATTCATCATTTCTTCAATTTGGGCCCTGGTATATGCCGGGGTGTTGTTTTTCAATGCCCGGGCAATCAATTCGGTGGTAATGGGTTTTCTCACCGACAGGGCATCCCTTGCCGCTTCATCCACAACCAACTCCAGCTCTGCATAGGTGTAAAATTCTGCTTGCTCGGCCAGGTGGGGGTAATTGAGTTGAGATTGGGGGCGATCTTTCATGCACATTTTTAACATTTGCATTCTGGCTTCCATGTCAGGCGGACCCACAAAAATCTTTTTATCCAGGCGGCCTGGCCTACGAACAGCAGGGTCAATGTTTTTGGGCAGATTGGTGGCCCCAATGACCAGGATATTATTTTTGGCACATTCGTTCAAATGTACCAGGAACTCATTGACTTCTGCCTGGTAATGGTGACCAATATGATTACCACCCCGATTGGGTACAAGGGCTTCAATCTCATCCAAAAACAACATGCAGGGTGCTTTTGCTTTTGCTTGTGCAAAGAGTTCGCCGATTTTTTTCTGTGTACCATGAACATATATACTGGCCAGGTCAGAAGGTTTAATTTCCTGAAAATTATAATCCAACTGCTCGGCCAGTTTCCTGGCAATAAATGTTTTCCCGCACCCGGGGGGACCGTAAAGCAACACCCCATTTGGAAGAGATACCCTGTATTTTTTATACAATTCGGGCTCTTTGAGGGGCAATATGATATCTCGCTCAAAAACAGCCTTTAACTCCCTCATACCGGCCACTCCCTCCCATTTTAAGCAATGGTTGCTTTGTACCGAAACACGAGGAGTTTGCTGCTTCAGGGGAACCAGACGCAATTCTCTTTTAAGACGTTCCTTCAGAGCATGTGCGGCCACATTGTCCGGATTTAACTCACACTCCAGGCAGGTCCAGGCCAATGCCTCGCTAAGCCGACCCCAGTCTCTCAAAAGGTCGATCCTTATCAGCCAGCTCAACCGTCTGTTTTCAAGGAATGATGCCTCATGCTGAAACAAACCGCCGTCATTCTCTATGATTTTATCCAGAAACCTCAGAGCATCGCTTTTCTTTCCATTTACCAATAACTTCTGAAGCTTAACAGGATAGGGTTTTTTGTCAATGGGTTGTGAAAAAAGGTTCTCCATAATTAAAACTTACATTTACAAACATCCCGGGCACTCAGGGCCATTTGCTCCACGATTAAATCCATCCCATCCATGTTTTTTGATCGATGATGGGGATGTTGTTTTGCAGGCACACCTTCATGGTGTGGCCGGTGCCTCCAGCCATAGGTTGGCTCAAATCATCATAAAAAAAACCAAAGGTGGCAGGTTTCACAATGCCGCCGCCTATGGCTTTGAGGGTATCCCTGATAATATAAGCCGCTTTGATGGATTGCTTGTTTTTGGTACCAGCCACATACTGGTTTATCAGTTTGTCAAAAGGGATTTTACGCATGGACTGTTCTACCAGTTCCGATTCTGCTGCCAGATCCACATCATCCAGCGATACGGTGTCGTAAGCTTTGTTGTGTCGCTGCCGGTGGCCGGTGTAGGGGGTGATAACCTGCAGCCGCGAGGGGTCAATGCCAACCACCCCCCTGGAAAAGAGCAGGTCAGAGCCATCGGCATTGCCACTGCGAAAAGTCATTTTTTTGGTGTTTTCAGTTAGTAGTCTGCCCAGGGTGGTGAGCTTTTCCCGATCGGTTTCCAATACGTTCCTCTTGCCTTCCAGCAATACAACGGTTTTTTCATGATCGTAGCGGTCGATAAACTCTTGGAGGGTCATGGTATTTTGTTTTTTAAGGGTTTGTTTGGGGTGAAACATAAATTCCGTGGTAATTCATAACTACAGCCCCGCAGGACAGTGCGGGCAAAAAAGAGATATTATACAAACAAAGCATTCACCGCAACGGTATAGTTGACCTTTTCCGGGTTGATGGTCACAGCACCGGGGAGAGAAAGGTCTTCAGCATGCGCTTTTGCAAAACGCCACAGTGCCCGGGGTGAATCATTGGTTACTGTAGCATTCTTTTCGGGGAACACCCATTGTGCGGCTTTCTTAAACAATGCGGGTTTTTGAATCAGTAAAAGAAACACCAGCCGGTCGGTATCGGATGCAGATGGCTGGGTCATTTGGTAATTGAGGAATTCTTTGATGTCATGAACATTAGGCTGCATAGGTTGAATGTTTTAGGTGAAAGATAAAGAGAGTACCAATCGATGTGTAACAAAAATACAGACAGGCAACGTCAAACTGTGTCGCAACATTTTTTTTGACATTTTTTTATAAATAATGGTGTTGGAATTCTGCAGAATGTATAATACACCCTTCAGAGAGTTTCTCGCGTACAATCAGGCTTTTTCAGCTCCTGCTCAAAGTAGGTAAACTGTGATGAAAGTTGACCGTATCTTTACTTATTAAGAGCCTGGCGGGCAGAAAATAACTCTGTGAGTTGCTTATCATCTAAATCCAGAAGCTTATCATAGGGCTGTCCGGAGGCTCGAAACTCACGAACGTA